>DASQJI010000421.1:0-15884 GCA_035631175.1 Parafilimonas sp. | reverse complement strand
GCGACGTTGTAATTTTTTTGCTGCGCCTTTGCCGTCAGAGCAAACACAGTACACATTAAAGACACGGCGACTGCATATTTGATGGTACGTTTCATGATTTTGATTTTTTGAGAGATTAGTGCCGCGAATCACAAGTACATGCGCGGCATTACAAAACAACTTCCTTGCGGCGAAAAAAAATTGTACGATATTGTCATTTGGATGAGCGGAAAATTTTCGGGCTCGACCCTGAAACTTTTTTAAACATGCGGTTCAAATGCGAAGTATCATAAAAACCCGATTCTAATGCAGCGTCCTGCACGCTTCGGCCCTTCGTCAATAATTTCCTGGCATGTTCAACGCGAAGTGTTAGTAGGTATTCATACGGAGACAGGCCGGTTGAGGCTTTAAACAAACGAATCAGGTGAAAAGGGCTTATTCTTGTGACTTCCGACATTTGTTGTAAGGAAAGCGGCTCGGTGAATGACTCGCGCATAATGTTAATCAACTCCTGGACGCGCTCGTCACATCTTTTTGGAGTTTGATCGTATCCTTTTCCATTATCAAGAAGATCGTTCATGAAGTCCAGGAACAATTCTTCAGACAGCAAACTCTGCGCATCCTCTTCAATTGCATGAAACAGTGATCTCATTTTATTCGCCAGGCGAGACCGGTTGGACGACTGATTTGCAAAAGATAAGTCGTTTTGTAATGGTTTCTCCAATATCGACGCAATTTGTTGGAGTTGTTCAATGCTCGGCGACATGCTATAATAAACCAGCGTCTTGCCACCCACCGCACTTCCCGTATGTACTTCACCGGGGTTGATGAACACGAGCTCGTTTGCGGCCGCCTGATATGTGTTCCCGCTACAATAGAATCTATCCGCGCCGTTTACTACGAGCTGGATCACGTAATGGTCGTGAAAATGCCGGGGAAAGCTGTGATGCGTTAATGAATAGCTCGAAAACCCGACATCCAACAGTTTGTCGCTTCTCCAGTGCTTTATTTTGGCAACAGGGCGGGGAGCATTCATTGGTTGAAGATATTACACGCTGCATCGAAATTGTAACCGCTTATAGAATTTTCAAAATGGTCGAACAGCTACGGTGGCAACTTACCATGAGCGATAAATTTCACTTCATTTTTTTTTGCAGAATGACATTCTTTTTAGATTTGGGATGCGATTGCTATTTTTAGCCGGTTAATGTGCGGATAAAAAATGGTTCGTCCGTATTTTTCTAATGATCGTTATGAAAGAAATTTCGTTGGAAAGCGAAGCGGGATTTAAAGCCCTTTTTGAATACGCCACTATTGCCATTCTCGTCATAAGCCGCGACGGCCTTATCGAACTTATCAACCCGGCTGCAGAAAAACTCTTTGGCTATAACAACGCAGAATTGATCGGCCATCCTTTGGAGATGCTGATCCCCGGAGATCTGCGGCAGCGACATGTTCAACATCGCACGACATATTTTGACAAACCAAAAGCAAGGCCGATGGGCCGTGGCATCGACCTGTTTGCGCAAAAAAAAGAGGGTCATGTTTTTCCTGTGGAAATAAGCCTTGGCTACTACCAACTGGAGGGCGAGATGCTTGCAGTTGCATTCGTCACCGACATCACCGAGCGGAAACAAATGGAGCAGCAATTAAAAGAAGCAAATGAGTTACTGGAAAAGAAAGTCATCGAAAGAACGTTCGAACTCACAGAAGCGCTGGAGCGTGAAAAAGAATTGAGTGAGATGAAGTCGCGTTTCGTTTCGATGGCATCGCATGAATTCAGGACTCCGTTGAGTGCGGTGCTTTCCAGCATTTCGCTCGTGGAAACATACAAAGATCCGGAACACGACGAAAAACGAAAAAAACATATCGAACGCATCAAAGCCTCTGTAAGAAATCTCACAGATATTCTGAACAATTTCCTTTCACTCGATAAGCTGGAGCAGGGAAAAATTGAAGCCGAGAGGTCACAGTTTGACATAAGTGAATTTATGGAGGATATTATCGAAGAGATGGATAACATGCTTAAGAAGAAAAATCAAAGAGTGATTTATTCGCACAGCGGGGAAAAGGAAATAGTACTCGACAGGAAGATCCTTCGCAACATCATGTTCAACCTGTTGTCGAACGCGATCAAGTATTCGCCTGAGAACACAGAAATTTTTGTTTCCATAAAAGTCGACGACAAAAATGTAGTTATTGCTGTGAAAGATAACGGCATGGGTATCCCTGAACAGGAGCAAAAAAATCTTTTCAAAAATTTTTTCAGGGCAAACAACACGGTGAATATCCAGGGAACCGGGCTTGGCCTGAGTATCGTTAAAAAATATGTTGAGCTGCTGCACGGCAGTATTAACTTTGAAAGCAAGACGGGTTCGGGGACGATCTTCACAGTTCAATTTCCAGAAAATGGCAAGTGATATGACTAAAGTTTTACTTATCGAGGATAACCTCGAGATCAGGGAAAACACAGCCGAGATACTTGAAATGGAAGGTTATTTGGTGGAAGTTGCTGAGAACGGAGTGATTGGTATCGCGAAAGCGAAAGACAAACTGCCCGACATAATCTTATGCGATATCATGATGCCCGAGGCCGACGGCTGGGAAGTAATCAAGCAACTCAAAAAAAATAAGAGCACCTCCCGCATCCCGTTTGTCTTCATAACCGCCAGCGTTGAAAAAAAGGAAATACAGGCCGGTCTTGACATGGGCGCCGTTGGATATATACGCAAACCTTTTGAAGGCGGCGAACTGCTTTCTACGGTTGAAGAATGCCTGAAAAAAGGCGGCGACTCGCCACCGGGTGCCGGCGAGTAATTTTAGTCCACCAACGCCGGCTTGTGAAGAATATTAATCCTTACAGTCTTGTGCGATTCATTCTAAAATGCCACCTTAGTTTTCTTCGTGTGTCTTCGTGCCTTGGAGACTTGGTGGTTCAAAAGATCAAAACCACTAAGGCAGCGAGACACGAAGTTTCACTAAGTTGAACATTCGTTGAATTTTTAATTGTTAACAGGACACGTCAATCCTTGATCAATAATAATCTTGCAGTTTGGGGCTGCATTCGGATTGTCAACAAAGAAGAGGAGGTAAACGTTTCATTGGTTAACACGTCGGTGAAAAACAAGTTTTTATTTTGTTGCTTGATCACATCATTCAGGTCAACAGACACCTGCTGAGCATTTCCACCCAGGCTGACGATCACAACAAATTTTTCCGCCTCCTGCCATCTATACACAGCAACCACATTGTTGGGACAATTTACAGGCAGGTCTTTCATATGCGTACCGCGCAAGCTTTTATACCGCGACCGTAGCGCGATCAATTTCTGGTAATAATTATATAAGCCCCCCGAGTCAAGTGACCGGATACTTTTATCAGCTTGAAACACCGGCGCCTTTGAATAAACTTTGGCTGCGTGTCCGATCTCCTGCCCGTTGTATAATAAAGGAATCCCGGGTAGCGAAAACAGCAGCGCCGCGACCATTTTTGTGCAGGCCACGTCGTGGTCTTTTATAAAAGCTGGTTGGTCATTATTTTCCATGAACCGCAAACGAAGATGTATGGAATCTCCATTTTGAAAAAGCGCATGCCTAAGCATATTGCCTCTTTCGTTTTCATTCGGATAATTAAAGATGGTTGGATTGTGCGCCGGATCATAGTGATATTGCCAGCTCCAATGTGATATCCAGGATGTATCCGCCGTCCAGTCGTATGCAGCGTCATAACCGGCTTCAAAAACTTGTGCGTTTGCCGCTTTATCTTCAGCGATCAAAAGAATATCGGGTTTTATACTTTTTAATTCAAGCTGCAATCGTTTCGCAAACGAAGGATCTCTTGCGCTCACCGCCCACACCGCGTCGAACCTGTAGCCGTCAATATCAAATTTTTTCAACCAATACTTGCATGCCTCGATGATCCATTGCTCGACTTCCGGATTCTGATAATTAAGATTAACGAGCTTATTCCAGAAATAGTGGTAAAAGCCGGAGTCATCCCGTTTATAGAGTGACGAATATTTCGAACCGTCATCTGCCCGCTGATAAAAATCATAATAATGTGAATCGCGCCCGTACAGAACCGCGTCTGCAACATAAGGATGAAATACTGACGTGTGGTTCGGAACAAAGTCAAACAGCACTCGGATACCCAGGCTTTTCGCAGTAGTGATAAGATCCCGGAGTTGCGCCTCAGTGCCGAGGTCTTTACGCAAAGAAAAATAATCTGTAATATCATATCCCTGCCCGCCGGCATGTGTTTCAAACACAGGCTGCAGATAAATTGTATTTATCCCAAATTGTTTTATCTCCGGAAGCTTTGGCGTGATATCATCATAGTGCCCATCTTTGACGAATATGGATGGTGTTACCTGGTAAATAACCGCCGAGTCGATCCACGCCGCGTGGTCCGATTCGATGTTAAAACAATGTATGCTGTCAGTTCGAGTGACGAATGTTGCGAACATGGCTGTATCATCTCCCGCGACCACCGTAAGATGGAAACGGTAATCTCCTTTCTTTCGCGGCAGTGTAAAACTTGCAGCACTGTCGTGCGTGTTTATAATGCTTGCAGGCGCTGGATTGTTTTTATCGCTCGCCCATGTGAACGATATTGGAACATCATACGGATTTTCTTTTACCAGTGCGTGCAAAAAGATTTTATCACCCGCACGCGTAGCATACGGCTTAACTACAGGAAGCGGCGTGTAACCCAATTTAAATTCTACCGTGTCAGATGTGATGTGCTGCTGTTCATTCGCTGCCTCGACGCAAATAATATTCGTGCCTTTCTTCAAGAAGATGGATATTGCAAATTCATCATGATCCACTTGAACCGAAAAAATAGAATCATTGAAATGAACAGTCACAGTCCGAGCGCTAAAATCAATTAATTCCCCCTTGACAGTTTGTTTCGGCAGCCAAACTGTTGCACTTTTCGCATGCAGTATTATCGACGACGCAACACCGTGCGTGGTGATAAATACGAGCAATAAAACTATCCCGAACAATTTGCGCATTGAGACAAATAGGTTTGACAATAACTAAACCGACAATCGATAAAACGTGCCATTAAGATCGACCACGAAAAATTCGTTTCATCTATTTTGCCGGAACATATGACTACCACGGCGCCGTCATGCCCAGCCCGACCGGGCATATACTCTAGTAGTTTTACACGCCAATAAATAAATCTTTCCATCCGGGATTGAAATCCGAAATCAATTTATCCTTCAAAGATCGATTCATTTTTTTTCAGTTTGTTTTTCTCTTGCAATTGCATGCTTTATTCTGCCAAATGTCTCATAATAACAAGCTTGTTGCAATTACATTTTACGTTGAATGAATTTGGATAGAACTTGGTAGTATACCCGGGAATTCTTGTAGAAAGGTCAATCCCGCCAATGTACAACACTTCACGATGCACATTTGTTAAGACATAGACTGTCCCTCCATATCGCATAAACTAAAGTTAGCAGATTCGCGCATTCGCGGGAAAGACATGCGGTCCCCTTCATGAAATTTGGACACTATTTTACTGCAAGGACCGCGATCATTTGATTCAACTTTAATAGCACAATACGTTCGATAAAAGAAGTTCAGCCAGCCATTTCGCGAATCACACCAAAGCCTCTTCCTGTAAACCGCACGAATGCTTCTGCAGCGCGAACACCCAACTCTCTTCCCCTGAAATCCTGCATCGCCGGATGGCCGCAATCGATCATATTTTGTGTATACTTTCCATCCACAACAATGTCCTGGCTTGCATGGCACGCAAGTGCTTTCATTTTTTGTTCTTCATATTTACTAATGTCGACGTAATCGGTTGGGTTGAATAAAAAAGATTGGTAACCGGTACACACTTCGTAAAAATACAGCTGAAATTTTTCGGACGCTTCCATAAATGATTGCATCGTAAGTACACTCGCGAGTTGATGGTCCTTGTGCGAGTCGATCGGCCAGTGTGTGAAAACGATATCGGGCTTTTCAGCGTAAAGCAGTTGCTCAAACTTCGCCATCTCAGGGTTACCCAATACACTTTCGCCATCTATTTGTCCAACGAACAGCGGTTTCGTATTTAGGATCTCACACGACGCAATGCATTCTTTTTTCCTTATCGCTGCCGCCTCTTCCCATGTTTTTCCTTCTATACCTTCTTCACCCGTTGTAAAATACATAAAGGTTACGTTGTGTCCCATCGCAGTTAGCCAGGCGGCAGTGCCACCGCAGCCACACTCAGGATCGTCCGGATGACCGCCCACTATAACGATCTTCTTTTTCATTTTTGGCGCAGCAAATAATGCTGCCTGCAACGACGAAGACATTCCAAATAGCCCGATGCCTTTTGCTGTGTCTTTTACAAATTTCCTGCGTGAACTGAAGCGATCATTCATAAATTGAATTTATACGGTCGTGAGTAAATATTTCCTGCAATCGAAAAATATTTTTTGCGAAAGCATGAAAGAATATTCGGAAAAAAATTATAGGTTTGACTACTGACACCTGTCCGCTATAGACTTATGATCAATGCTATCAAGAACGGAAACCCCGCTGCTTTTGAAAAAGTTTACAAGGAACATCGTGAAAAAGTTTACGCTTATTTTTTAAAGAAAACGAATTCTTCCGAGGATGCGCGGGATCTTCTGCAAACTGTTTTCTTAAAGCTGTGGCAATACAAAAGTTCGTTATCGGCGGAGTATCTTTTAGAACAACAAATATTTCACATAGCTCGCACCGTTCTTATCGACCATCTGCGCCGGCAAAATAAATTGCAACGCATCAAAGAATCGATAAGCAAAGTTCGCTGCGCAAGGCCGGCTGTAACCAGCATTGCTGATCATGATGTTCACGGATACTTGCAAAAATTGTTATCGGGGCTGCCGCCACTTCGAAAAAGAGTTTTTGAATTGCACCGCTTAGAAGGTTATTCGTATAAAGAGATCTCTGAGATATTGTCGATTTCTGTAAAGTCAGTTGACAACAATCTCGCAAAAGCCTTAAAACATCTTAGGACCGTAAGCCTGCTGCTCGCGTTCATTGTTACAGTGGTTATGAAATAACCGAAATTTTTTTTTGTTTCGGAGGAAATTGTGGGCGGCCGTCGTATTTCTATTACAACTATCTTAAGTGCATCAGGATCTGATCGCGAGGTTCTTTCAAAAACAATGCACAGCCCATGAAGCCAGGCAAGTGGCTGAATACTTAAGGGCACATCCGGATTTGCTTGAAGAATATTTAAGCACCTATGAATGGAATTCCGTAGTCCCTGCCGCCAACATGCCCGAACAGTTTTGGGATGAGATCTGGAACAATATCCGGGAAGACCATAAGAAAAAAGACAGGCAGCTGTGGCTGAAGCGCAGTATTGCTGTAGCCGCTGTTGTTACATTGATCGGTGTGGGGTACGTTTTATTCACGCCGAAAGAAAATACTAAACCTGGAAACGCCGATATACATACAAGTGCCGTTGCTGACCTTGAAACCGTGGAGAACACCAAAAAAGATACAATGGAGATCGTTTTAAAGGACGGATCCATTGTAGAGCTTGCTCCTGGCTCCTCGCTGGACTATGACGATAGCTTTTCGCCCAACAAGCGGCAAGTTTGGCTTCATGGTGCAGCTTTTTTTGAAATTGCAAAAGACAAAACACGACCGTTCACAGTATACGCCGGTTCCCTGGCTACTACAGCGCTGGGAACCAGCTTCACTGTGCAGGCAAGCGGAACTGAAAATGATATCGTCGTTAAATTGTTTACCGGAATAGTAGTAATAACGCCGGCTGATAAAACGGTGACCCGATGGAATAAAGATATCTACCTCGAGCCTGGTCAGAAATTAAGGTTCAATCCTTCAACCCTGCTTGCTGTCGTTGAAAAAATTGAACCATCATCAGCCAGCGTCCCAAGAACTTCGCAGGAAAAAACACCTACCTTTAATGCAACGGCGGATGGGTTAGATTTTAGTAACACAACCTTACCTGAAGTGATGAACACCCTTTCCGAGTACTATCACGTACCCATAACATATGACACGTCGGTGCTACAAACGATGCACTTCTCCGGCAAAGTATTGAGAACCGATTCGGTCTCGGTTATCTTAAACGCTATTGCGGAAATGAATAACCTCGTTGTCACCCGCCAGCAAAATGAATTTTTGATCACTAAGCCTAAAATGAAACGGATCACTAAGCCTAAATGAAACGATTACGAACGGGATAAAAATGCGATATGAAAACAAACCACACAATCACCTCAACGCAAAAAAAGCTCTGGCTCGTTTCCCTCTTTTTTTTATTCCACCATTTTGCAATCGCGCAGCCCGCGGCAGTTACGGGAACGGTGATGAATGAAAATGGCGAACTATTGCAGGGAGTAACAATAACAGCCACAGCCACGACCGGTAAAGAGAAGTACACTGCCGTTACTACTCAATCCGGCATTTTTACGTTTCAGCAATTAAAACCGGGAACTACTTACCACATCACAGCGTCGTATGTTGGTTATGAAACAAGCAATGAAAACTCCATCCTGGTAAACTCTGCGGGAAACAATTCAATACTTATCCGCTTAAAACCGTCGGTTAATTCGCTCAACGAAGTTGTAGTGATCGGATACGGCACGCAAAAAAGAGAGACGGTCACGGGCGCTATTGCTACCGTGCGCGCTGAAGATTTTAATTCGGGCCAAATCAATGATCCCATACAATTGGTGGCGGGAAAAGTGGCAGGACTGAACGTAAGCAATACGAGCAGAGCTGATCCAAATTCAGGCGTCGATTTTTCACTGCGTGGGCCGGCGACAGTTACCGGGTATAGCTCGCAGCCTTTGATCATAATTGACGGCGTGCCCGGCGGCGATTTGCAAACCATCGCACCCGGCGATATTGCTTCAATCGATATTTTGAAAGATGGTTCTGCGGCATCGATCTACGGGTCGCGCGCCACTGCAGGCGTGATCATCATTACTACAAAAAGAGGACGTCCGGGGCAAACAGAAGTAAACTACAGCGGTTATGTTACAACGTCTACGATCGCCAAAAAATATGATGTGTTAGATGCTCAGCAATACATCAAATTCGGACAAGACAACGGATTGCAGGTTGACGACCAGGGCGGAAACACCGACTGGTTTGATGCAGTTACGAGAACTCCTATCAGCCACTCGCATAACCTTTCCGTGAGCGGCGGCAACGAGCGGTCGACTTATTACGGCTCGATAAATTATCGAAACAACCAGGGGATTGATCTCAGGTCTAACAGGGAATTCGTAAACGGCACTATCCGCCTCAACACAAAAGCTATAAACGATAAACTGGACTTCGGGTTGATATTGGTCAGCTCATTTGATACAAGGGACTATGCGAATTACGGCGCTATCGCGCAATCGCTGAATATGAATCCTACTTATCCTGTGTACAATTCAAATGGTACTTTTTTCCAGCACGATGTGCAATATCATTTGATGTGGAACCCGGTAGCGAATATTTATCAGAACACATATAACACGAAAGAGCAAAGATTTCTTGGCACGGTGAATGCGGCTTACCATTTTCTTCCTTACCTCACCGGTGCGGTTACATATTCATTAATTAAGAACAATATTTTGGACGGGTCGTTCTCAGAGATCAATGATTATTTTCAACTGATCAATCAAACTAATGGACAAGCATCGAGATCTGAAAACAATGAAACACACAACGTATTGGAAACGACCCTGGCCTATGATAAAGGTTTCGGCGATCATCACCTGAATGTTGTTGCTGGATATTCTTATGAAGACATTTTTAATGAGGGCTTCAGCGCCGGCAATAATAATTTTCTTACGAATGCTTACTCGTATCATAACCTCGGCGCCGGTACCGGGATAAGTTCCACCGATCCAAACGTTAGCCAAAGCGGCGTATTTGTCGGGAGTTATGCATCTGAAAGAACCATCCTCGCTTTTTTCGGGCGCGCGATCTATGATTACAGGCAAAAATATCTCCTGAACGTTAGTCTCAGAAGAGAGGGAGCGTCTGTGTTAGGGGCGGAAAACAAATGGGGAAATTTTCCCGGCGTGTCTGCAGGCTGGATCATCAGCAAAGAAAATTTTATGATGAATTCCAATGCCATCAAATTTCTTAAGCTGCGCGTTGGCTACGGAGTTACCGGTAACCAGGGCGCGTTGCTCCCTTACCAGTCTCTTGCCACAATTGGCCCTTTTTATAACGGAACGCAAAACAGTTATTTGGGCGATCCAAACAATGGCGTGTGGATCCTCCCCTATGGGCCAACCACAAATGCAAATCCACTGCTGCAGTGGGAAACAAAATATGAAACAAATATCGGCGTTGACTTCAGCCTGTTGAAAGATGGCTGGCTAAACGGTTCGTTAGATCTCTATGACCGGAGAATAAAGAATCTTTTAGGCAACTACAGTGCCCAGTTGCCTTCGCAAATATTTCCAACGATTTTCGCGAACGCAGGTATAATGGACAACAAGGGCGTTGAGTTATTGCTGAACGCAAAACTCTTCAGAGGATCCCAGTTCAATTGGAATGCCACCGCAACATTCGCGTATAACAAAAATGAAATAGTGTCTGTAACGAGTGATCAATTCTTCGGAACCGCTATCGATATCACACGAGTTACAGAGGGCGTAACGATCCAAAGGCTTGCACCCGGTCAGCCTGTTGCCGTTTTTTATGGCCCCCAATTTGGCGAAATAAATGAAAGCGGAAAATGGAGATTCATAAGCAAAGACGGAAAATTGGTTGGGCGCAACGCCCTTGGACCGGATGATTATGTTTACCTCGGCAACAGCATCCCGAAATACACTTTTGGCCTGACCAATGATTTCAGCATCGGCAGGTTCGACGCATCCGTGTTGCTAAAAGGTGCGGCCGGTTTCAAAGCAGTGAATGCAAAAAGAATGTTTCATGAGAACTGGACGTATTATGCAAGAAATAATCTCTTCACTTCTGCGCTCAATACTCAAATAAATGACGCGCCGACGTTTTCCAGTTACTATATTGAAGACGGTTCTTACCTCAAGGTCGACAACGTGACAGTTGGTTATTCGTTTCCTCTAAGATCGGCTTACATAAAAAATGTGCATCTGTATTTTACTGCCGCAAACCTGTTAACGATAACGGGTTTTTCGGGAACGGATCCCGAACTGCAGATCAATTTTTATCCACCTGATTACTCGCAGGAAACTGATGACGGCCCTGGTCTTGAATCTAATTACGATTATTATCCAAGCACAAGAACTTTCACTTTTGGTGTGGATGTTAAATTTTAATCGCTCAAAAAATCAGCTATGAAAAGAATAAGTGAATACAGGTGGTGGTTACTTTTTTTTGTTGCAGTTGTAGCAGGTGTTAGCTGTACAAAAAAATTGAATGAAACCGTCTATAGCCAGGACACGCCCGGCAATTTCTATCAAACCGCAGACCAGGTGGTCGCAGGGTATGTGTTACCGTATAGTTTTTTACAGACTCACATTTACCAGATCCATTTCCAGGACGTTGAGTTTGTAACCGATGAAGCATGTGTGCCTGTTTTGTATGGTTACATTGACCAGGAAGGCCAGTGGTTGCGCTTTCATCAACATACATGGGCATCACCGGACGCATGGATATTGTATGAGTGGCAGGACCTTTACCAGGAGATCGGCTACTGTAATAGTTTTATCGACAACATAGAGAACATCGATGTGAGCAAAATGAACTTGCCGGTAAGCAAAGAACAAATGATAGCGGAAGTGAAAATGATCAGGGCTTTACATTATTACTGGGCCTTGAACGAATTTGGAAATATTCCAATCGTTGAACACGTGGGCGTACCAAACCCGACTAATAGCACGCCGGCTGAAGCATTTGCATTTATCGAAAAAGAAATTAAAGATAACATCGACGCACTGAGTGAAAAAGGCGACGACAACTGGTATGGGCATTTTACAAAAACTGCCGCCTATGCGCTACTCGCAAAGCTGTATCTCAACGCCGAAGCGATGACGGGTGACCAACACTGGCAGGATTGCATCGATGCCTGCAATGCCGTGATCAATTCAGGGAAATATTCTCTCGATGCGCGCTGGAATGATCCATTCCTCGTGCACAACGAAAATAGCGACGAAAATATCTTTGTGGTCCCGTTCGATGCAAACAATGCACAAAATTTCAATTTTATTGAACAGAACATTCACGAGAACATAATCAACGCAAAGTATTGTGACAATTTTTCTGTGGACTATGGGTGGAGAAAGATCAGCACGCAGGAATCGTTTTTTGATCTTTATTCAAAGAATGATTATCGCATCAACCAATGGATCGTGGGTCCGCAAACTTACATTGATAAGCACGGAGACGTACAGCCGGTGTACGATTACGAAGGCGACCCAATGGTCATAACGCCGCAGATCGACGATCTTTTCAATGCAGGAGATGATGAAGGCGTGATGAACATTAAATACCAGATCGAGTACAATTATGGAAGTTACGGTAGCAATGGATTTGTAAACATGAACAATGACATGGTCGTATACCGTTATGCAGACATCCTGATGATGAAGGCGGAATGTTTAATGCGGTTGAATGGTGGCGCCGCTTCACAGGAAGCCGTTGATCTCGTCAACCAGGTTAGGCAGCGCGCTTTCTCAGCGCAGGATTTCAACAATGAGAAGTACACAACCAGTAGTTTAACTATGGACGAGTTGCTGAACGAACGCGGACGTGAGTTTGCTTACGAAATGTTTCGCCGCGAAGACCTGATCCGTTTTGGAAAATTCCAGGACGCGTGGTGGGAAAAAGAACCGGATCCGGATAAACACTATGAATTATTTCCCATACCGGAAACCGTTATAACGGCAAACCCTGCCTTGAAGCAAAATCCGGGGTATTAGATGAGCATCTTTGTTGTTTTCGGCCGTCTGATCTTTTTCATGCATCAGGTTCGGGGCAATTTGCCATGCGCTCATAAAACGGATCAAATAGCTGATCTTTAATCTGTATTTTCAAAGATCTTACACCAACAGTTTTAATTCGCATGAATAAATACACAGTTGCCGCCATTTGCGTTTCGCTCGCAACTTTATCGGCATGTAACCAGAAAGCTGAGAAGCCTTCATATGGGTCAAATGAGTGGACGGAATATTTAGGCGGACCCGAAAGAAATCATTACTCACCGCTCGACCAGATCAATAAAAATAATGTTCAGCAATTAAGGATAGCCTGGGTATATCATACCGGCGACTCGGGCCAGATGCAATGCAACCCAATAATCGTGCACGGCGTTTTATATGGGATGACCGCTGCCACCAGGCCGTTCGCGGTCGATGCGGCTACGGGAAAAGAAATCTGGAAAGGAAGAACCGAAGGACCCGACAATCTCGCTTCCAGCCGCGGTTTGGTTTACTGGGAAGACGGTGATGATAACCGCATTCTTTATACCAGCGGTCCATGGCTATATGCACTCGACGCACGAACCGGCAAGCCCATACCGACTTTTGGCGACAGCGGCCGAACAAGTCTGAAAAGTGGCCTGGGACCAACGAGCGAAGACAAGATGGTGATCTCAAATACTCCTGGCACCGTTTACCAGGATCTCATCATCATGCCGTTAAGGGTTTCGGAAGGCACCGATGCTGCACTCGGCCACATACAGGCATTCAACATAAGAACGGGGAAACTCGCATGGGTTTTCCATACGATCCCTTATCCCGGCGAAGATGGTTATGATACGTGGCCTAAAGATGTTTATAAAAATACTTCAGACGTGGGTGCTGCAAATAACTGGGCGGGTATGTCTGTAGATCGTGCGCGCGGCATTGTTTATGTTCCAACCGGATCGGCCGCATATGATTTTTATGGTGCGAATCGCAAGGGCGAAAACCTGTTTGCAAATTGCTTGCTTGCACTCGATGCAAAAACTGGCAAACGTATTTGGCACTTTCAGTTAGTGCATCACGATATACTTGACCGCGACCCGCCGGCGCCCCCGAATTTGATCACTGTTACGCAAAATGGAAAACGAATTGATGCGGTATCACAAACAACAAAACAAGGTTATGTTTTTTTGTTTGACCGAACAACAGGAGCTCCTTTGTTCCCTATAAAAGAAACGCCGGTACCAGTTTCTGATATTCCGGGAGAGCAGTCGTGGCCTACGCAACCTTTGCCGACGAAACCTGCTCCTTATGCAAGGCACACAATCACAGAAAATGATATTAATCCTTATGCAGATAACCGGCAGGCTTTGATCGACTCGTTTCGAAAGAGCCGTTTCCAGGGACCGTTCACTCCTCTCAGTCAGGGAGGCACTATAATATACCCGGGTTTGGACGGAGGTGCTGAATGGGGCGGCGCCGCTTCGGATCTTGATGGAATTCTGTATGTGAACAGCAGCGAAATGCCATGGAGAATTTCGATCGGTCCGTCGTCATCCAAGGCAACTGGTGTAAGCATGACCCCGGGACACAGCTTGTATGTAATGAATTGCGCTTCGTGCCATGGAACCGACCGCCACGGGAATGTTGCCAGTGGCTTCCCTCCGCTTGTTGATATTGGCGGAAAGTATTCGAGAGACCAGGTAACCGCAATCATTACACATGGCAGACGGATGATGCCGGCGTTTACGCGGCTCGACGAAGATCAGCAGAAGGCTGTGGTTGGTTTCTTGTTTGGCGACGAGGAAAAGCAGCCGAAGCTTCCGAAGAAAACCGTGCTCGGCAGCAAACCCGGAGCTGATTCCGCAGTTTCATATTCTATATCCGGTTACAGCAAATTCGTAGACAAGAACGGATGGCCTGCTATCAGTCCACCATGGGGAACGTTGAATGCCATCAACCTGAACACGGGTGAGTATTTGTGGAAGGTTACGCTCGGCGAAACGCCTGAGTTAAAATCGAAAGGAATTCCGCAGACAGGCTGCGAAAGCTATGGAGGACCAGTTGTCACCGCCAGTGGTCTATTGTTTATTGCAGGCACGAAGGATGGTTATTTCCGCGTGTACGATAAAACAAATGGAAAACTTTTATGGCAAACGCAGTTGCCTGCAGGCGGTTTTGCAACGCCGGCAACCTACGAAGAGAACGGCAAACAATATGTTGTGATCGCTTGTGGCGGACAAAAGCTGGGCACAAAGGCCGGTGATAGTTATGTGGCGTTTGCGTTACCGTAAAGAGAGGAATGGTTGAACATTTGTGATTGCACATTGAGCATTGAAAATTGAATATTGAAAATTTGTAAATGCCATCCAGGAGAAATTTTCTAAAAACGACTTCTTCATTCGCCGCAGGGGTAGTTCTTACGAATTCGGGGAAAGATTTTTTTCCGGAGAATAAAATCCCGGTCTACGCACATCTTTGGGTGTACGCAAGCCGTTATCCGCCTGACTGGGATTGCACCGCTATACTCGAAAATGTTTTCAGCGATTTAAAATACGCAGGCATTGAAGGCGTTGAAATAATGGAGATCCTCTTGCGGCACAATGACGCTGTATCCAGGTTCACGGATCTCATCCACACCTACAACCTGCCGGTCGCAGGCACTTCGTACTACGGTGACATGTGGAATAAAAATGAACATCAAAAAATTTTGGATGATATGCAGTTGGTGACCGAACGATTGAATAAGATCGGCGGCACCATGATCGGGTTAACAGTTGGTGATGCAAAGCGCGTTAAAACGGAAGAAGAATTGGATGCGCAGGCAGAACTATTGAAAAAGATCTTTGTGATCTGCAACAAAAATAAAATTGAACCCAACTTGCATAATCATACGTTTGAAGTCGCCAATGATATGCACGATCTCAAAGGAACTTTAAAAAGAATTCCGGATGCAAAGTTGGGCCCCGATCTGAATTGGCTTATTCGCGCCGGTGTTGATCCAGTCGCGTTCATTCACACTTACGGAAAACAAATTGTGTAC
>DASQJI010000420.1:0-5805 GCA_035631175.1 Parafilimonas sp. | reverse complement strand
GTTCCCGCCGGGAATGCATCATCAAACGATTCAAAAAAGGAAACGACTGCGGGTCAGGCAATGACGTCAACCTTCGCAAAAAAGAAAAGCACATCAGCATCGAATTATTTTTATGCGGGACTTATTTTGGGGCCGGACATAAGCTTTGTCAAATTTCAGCAGGCGCGCGAGGTGGGCATTAACGCCGGCGTGATCGCGGGATACAAGTTCAAAAAATTAAGTATTGAAACCGGGCTGATCTATGCTGAGAAGAATTATTATACCAGTGGGGAATATTTCGACAAGAGCAAGATCCCCTACTTCAATAATGCGCAAATAACATCCGTCGATGGCTATTGCCACATGTTTGAGATACCGCTGAACGTTCGATACAATTTTGCTGAAAAAAAGAAACATGCATGGTTCGCGAGCGCCGGTTTTTCTTCTTATCTAATGCACAAAGAATACTACAATTTCAATTACATAAGAAACGACACTACTCACGAAGGAGCATATCCTTACTATAATGCTTCCAAAAACTGGTTCTCCATCCTCAACCTGAGTGCAGGTTATGAGCTAAAGACCGGTAATAAGACCAGCTTAAGGATAGAGCCCTACTACAAAGTTCCAATAAATGGTGTGGGCATGGGAAGTATTTCGCTTTCCAGCGTTGGCATAAACGCAGGTATCACAAGACGTATCCCCTAAGGCTCGTTTACCTGGGTGTTATAATTGATCTTCCGATCGTCGTTGATCGAATAGCTGCCGTGCCAAAGCATCATGATCATTACAAAAACAAAAACTACAACAAAAGCAATAAAAGCAATCAGTGTGAAGCGTCTTGGATCGTTCGGTGCATTGTGATTGGCCATAAGATGGTATTAAGATTTTTTGAGCGCTTTATTGCGTCAAAAATAAAATAAAAGCGCATAGGGTCTCAAAAAATGAAAAGCTGGATATCTCCACTTATTTACTTTGCGTACTGCATCATGTTCAATACGAGATCCGGGTCCGGGCAATTCTTTAAGTACTTTTCTTTTTGATTGTAAGCACATACGCCCGGGTAGTCCCCTTTGTTCATTTCGAGATCATTGATGATTTGGAAATGCAGGTGCGGTGGCCAATTCCCGTTTTCACCGGGTGGTCCAAAATGGGCGATCTCCTGTCCGCGGCTAACGTATTGTCCCGCCCGGATGTCGCTGATATCACGTAGAGAAATGTGGCCGTACAGGCTATAGAATGCAATGCCATCCAGTTGATGCAGCAGGATCAAAGTTGCGCCGTAATCGCCAAAACGATTATTGAAAGCGAAACTGTGCACCATGCCGCCCACGAATGCAAACACCGGCGTGCCTGCATCGGCCCAAATGTCGATTCCCAGGTGCAAGCGGCGCGGTTCTTCCCCGGCGGTCGCATCAAACACGCTGCTGCGGCTGTAGAAGAATGAACGATATTCGGCGTAGCCGCCAATTCCATAACGTGCACCTGCATCTGCTAATTTCTTACTGACATAATTTGATAGTCCGTTTGTATCCTGCAGCAGTTGCTCGTTCAGTTCGGTGTTGGTCGCCGTAAAATTCAACCTGAACAACTTGTCGCTTTTTGGGTCGAAGGAAACGACCTGGTGGTAAGTGCTTTGGTATTTTTTTAAAGATGACGGAAGATGCGGATCATTGATCATGACGGCGAAAATACAATCGTTTAATGCTTTCGCTGAAATGAAAAATGGCTGCCTCACGGGCAGCCGTTGTGCATGACTCATGCTTTGCGAAATTCGTTTGGCCTCAACTCACTTATCCGATCTCAATATTTTTTGAGATCCTCTGCGCTGCTTCTTTTTTCGGAAGCGTTAAGCGCAAAATTCCGTCTTCATATTTTGCACCTATCTTGTTCGCATCGATGCTGTCGTTCAGGTTGAATGTCCTTGTAAACGATTGATGCCTGTATTCTCTTCTCAACCAACTTTCCTGCTCACTTCCCTGCTGGTTTTCCTCCTTGTGTTCAAAAGAAACAGTCAGTTGATCGCCGGTACAGTTCAATTTAAGGTCCTCCTTTTTCAGGCCCGGAGCTATTAATTCCATTTCATAACTCTTGTCTGTTTCCCTGATGTTCACAGGTATATTGTTGGGATGCACCGAACCAGGAAAGCCGGGAAAATCGTCGTTGAAGAATCGGGTGAGATTGTCCTGAAATAGTTGGTCAACAAGACCACTAAAGGTTGTTGGCATGGCTGAGCTGCCGTTTTCTCTTTTCATGACAGTTGTCATAGTTTCCTCCTTTTTATTATGCTCAAAGCAATTGGAATACCATGCCTCGCGTCACTGAAATTTTTTCAGTGAAAAGGAAATTTTTTCAGGATGAGAAAACGGCCATTGCAATTTTTTCACGTTAAAAGTAGCCGAGGTTCGTCTTTGGCGACAACGCGATCACCGTTTCATACATAAGTTCAATCGTACTCTCAATATCGTCGCGATGAAGCATCTCAACCGTTGTATGCATATATCGGAGTGGGATCGATATAAGTACTGACGGGCACCCGTCGTTTGAATAGGCAAAGCTATCAGTATCGGTGCCTGTCGTCCTGCTAAGCGTGCGCCACTGGACGGGAATTTTTTTCTTTGTCGCAATGTCTTCCACGAAGGCGAGCAGCTTATTGTGCACTGCAGGCGCATAGGCAAGGGACGGCCCTTTGCCGCAGATGATATCACCCTCCACGTGCTTGTTGATCATTGGCGTGTGTGTATCGTGTGTAACATCGGTCACCAACGCAATGTTTGGTTTAATGCGACGGGCTATCATTTCAGCCCCGCGTAAACCGATCTCCTCCTGTACCGCATTTACGACGTACAATCCAAAAGGTAATTTCTTTTTGTTTTGGTTGATGAGCCGCGCCACTTCGGCGATCATAAAGCCACCGATCCTGTTATCGAAGGCACGACCAATAAGGTAATTATAAGAAAGCTCGTCGAATCCTTCTTCATAAGTGGCGACGGCGCCAATATGGATGCCCAGTGCCTCCGCTTCTTTTTTATTCCGCGCCCCACAATCGAGAAACAGGTTATCGGGTTTCGGTTGGGGTTCCTTCGGTTCGCTGCCTGCATGCCTGGTGTGGATCGCAGGCCATCCAAAGACCGCCTTTACCGGGCCTTTTTTCCCGTGGATCAGCACTCGCTTCGCAGGAGCAACCTGGTGGTCAACTCCCCCATTCCTTTTCAAATAAATCAATCCCTGCTCGTTGATATAATTGACAAACCAGCTTATTTCATCAGCGTGCGCTTCGATTACAACCTTGAAATCGGCGCCGGCATTTACCACACCTACCGCTGTTCCGTAAGGATCGGTAAAAGTGCTGTCGACAAAAGGAGTGATGTAACGCAGCCACACTTTTTGTCCTCCGCTTTCAAAGCCCACGGGCGACGGAGTATTGATGTAATTTTTCAGGAACTCGAACGACTCGTTCGTGATGATTGTTTTCTTTTTTGCAGCTTTTGTTTTTGCCATCTTGATCAGTTTATAAGTAGTACCCCTAACACGCCACACGCTGCCTTTACAAGCATGAGGCCATCGATCACCGCAAGATAATAGAGAATCGGTTTACGTCGTTGCAAAGAATAAGCAACGATGATCAGTAGCATGAAAGGAATTGAATTGAAGGCTATCCGCGTGAAAGGGAAGTGATGCAGTGTCACAAATAATACGTAAGATAAAAAACCGAGGACGGATAATGGCAGGATGATGTAATAAATTGTTCTGCGAAGTCCCCATTGCACCACGAATGTCTTGATTCGTTGATTGTAATCGGCCGCATAATCTTTAATGTCGAACATGATGCACAGGACGGTAACGAACATCCAGTTCTTTACGAAAAACCAAAACGCGAGGACCGGCAACTGGTAACCGCTTCCGGTTTGCATCTGGTGATACAACAACGGATATATCGTCACAATGCCCGCCCAAACAAACCCAATGACAAATGGCTTAAGCCATCCTGTTTTTCGCAAGTTCAATTTGATTCCCGGCAAAAAAGGTATTCCATAATAAGATAATCCTGCCAACGGAAAAATAATAAGCAGCAAATAATCGATGATGGTAAGGTAACGAAGACTTTGAAAGTTTTTATACGCGAGGTAGCAAGCCATAACGATCATTAAACAGATCAGCGATGCGTGGCTGATCCTGATGATCCTTTTGTGATCAAGATACCAGCGTGAACGCTTGTTGGTCGTTCCGGGTGAGATCTCGCCGAGGTAGGCAATTGTATAAAAGGAAACAGAGGCCGCAAAAACAAAAAAGTAGAACCAGAAATCATTAAGGGCAACTTGAAGCTGGATGCTTGTCTCAACACATAGCGCTACGACGCAGAAGGCAACAAAATAGTTCCCGTATAAAATGAACCGTGCGAGGTCTTTGAGCAAAGCAAAATTATTGCTGCAATAGTACAATATTTGGAGATTGTACTGTATCGCTCGCATGGTTCGCTTCGTCCTTCATCCAAAACCGGAAATAGCTGGTATCATCATGTTGAGAACAGGCTGCCAGGCTCGGGACAGGGATAGGATTAGAAGGGTCAGAAGGATAGACAAAAGTGAAATCAAATTCTGCCTTTATATTTTTTGGTTGCCCAATATCAGGTATCGGGAAACTGTCTCTATACGAAAGACTCTGACAGGCACCCACAAGGGAGACCCTTTCGAACCATACTGTATCGCTAATATCTCCTTCTTTGTCTGTGACCTCAAGTTTAAAAATAACTGACGTGTGTTGTGGGAATACGGATCCATTGACGCTCACAAATTTGAGGCTGGGTTGGGTGTTGTAGGTATCTTTTGAGCAGGTAACACATCCGATCATTAATAACACAGCGAGCGATAACTTAATCTTCATTTCTTTGTAATTCGTTTCAAATTTAAACAAAAGCAAATAACTGTTCATTGTGAACGCTTCATTTGTTAACAAAACTTTGCAGGACAGCACTTCGTTTCATTCAGCGGTTCATGAAGGTTTCCTATATCAATACAATTCAAACAAAGTCTACCGCGAATGGTGCGGCGCGCTGGGCTTTGACTTTCATAACGGCGTAACGTTGCAAAAAATTCCTTTTCTTCCGATCTCTTTTTTTAAAACGTCAAAGGTCATTTGCGAAGATGCCGATTTCGAGGTGGTATTTGAAAGCAGCGGCACAACGGGATCTTCAAAAAGCAGGCACTATGTAAAAGATCTAAGTGTTTATATTGACAGCTTCATAAAATGTTTCGGGTTGTTTTACGGCGACGTGACCGGATGGTGCATCATTGGCCTGCTTCCATCATACCTTGAACAAACGAATTCTTCGCTTGTAAAAATGGTTAACGTACTCATCCGGCGTTCAGGAAATGAACTCAGCGGTTTTTATCTAAATGATTTTCGAAGGTTGAACGAAACTTTGCGCGCACTTGAAAGCATTGGTCAAAAGACATTGCTGATTGGCGTTACTTATGCGTTGCTTGATATTGCGGAACAATTTCCGATGCAACTGAGTAGTACCATTGTTATGGAAACGGGTGGCATGAAAGGCAGGCGGAAGGAAATGACAAGAGAGGAGGTACATAAGATTTTGAAAAAGCAGTTCTGCATCGAAGCGGTGCATTCAGAATACGGCATGACAGAATTGTTGTCGCAGGCCTATTCAAAAGGAGATGGCAGATTTTATTGTCCGCCGTGGATGAAGGTTTTTGTGAGAGATGAGGAAGATCCGATGTTAGTAAAGGACCAGGGCAGGGGTGCTTTAAACATTATCGATTTAGCGAACATTTACAGTTGCGCGTTTATTGCGACAGATGATATAGG
>DASQJI010000419.1:0-11496 GCA_035631175.1 Parafilimonas sp. | reverse complement strand
ATTTCACGCTTGACGATTCACGAAGTTTAACTCAAGCTAGTCCAAGTTCTTTCTGCGTTTTCTTGGGAAGTTTTGCTGCCACAAGCCTGTATGATTTTTTGATATACGCCTCCCATTCGGTTTTACTTAATGCCGAAGTTTTTTGTACTTGCACCCATTTGTTTCTTGCCATGTAGGGCGCCGGAATGATCCCATCTCTTTCGCAGAGTTCGGTGAAATCTTCTTCATCGCATTTAAATGAGGTCATCATGTTTGCGCCGGTGCCGGTTACACAAAACATTTTGCCAGCGATCAAAAAACACAGGTCATTTCCCCATTTGACGTCTTCAGTCACTTTTGGCAATGAAAGGCAAAACGCTCTTAGCTGCTCAATATTCATTTCGATATGAAGGTAGTCACTTCAGCAGAAGGCTGGCGTTTTTAAAAAGGAGATTATTTTTATCGCCCGATACCTCATTTCGCGCAGAAAATTCAACTCGTCGCTAATGCGCTAGCCGGGGTGCGTTGCGTAGTAGAAGATGAGAGCGACGATACCGATGAATGCCAGTATAGCTGCAGGTATCCACCATCTTTCACGGGGCTTTTTTATTTGGACGGTTTTTACTTCCTGGTGCAGAGCCGTGTGCATCTCTGTCGAAGTTTTTTCCTGCTCGCCTACTTTTACAAAATGGGTTGCGTTTTTCCTGATCACTCTTTCTGCGGTAATAACAGGAAAATAATCATTCGGAATTTCTTCGGGCTGAAAGCTGAAAAGGTGTCCGGATTGTTTTGTCAGGTAACCGATCCCTTGTAAATGTATTTTCTTCTGCTCGTTCAATTCTGACTTCAGCGAGGCGGCGAAATGTTCAAACTGGCGTTCGGCCTGCGGCTCATCAACCCGCAATTCGCGCGACAGAAAATTATAAAATTCTTTATCCGCTTCAACATTGTCATTCGCAAAAGTTATAGCCGTTACCGGAGGCTTGATCTCGCGGTTGACGAAATCGATGTGCGCCTGTGAGGTTTGAAAACTAAAATTGCCGATGCCCGGCAAAGCAAAATGATGATGTAAGGAGAAGTACTTTTTTACAGCTTGCTGAATCATTTCATTTTTAATTCCCCAAACGAATATACAACACCAACCAGCATATTAAAACCAAGGACCGGGTATTGTTTCCATCGTTCATACTTGTCGTTAAGTACGTTGTTGAACTGGATCCATACATTGAACTGCGGTAAAATAGAAAATTCCGCGCCTGCATTCAGATCAAAGGCCGGGTCAAGTTTACCATTCGGTACTGCCTTCGTCTGGTAGCGCGTTCCATCCCAGAAAAAAGCGTCGGCTTTAAGCAGCAGTTGTTTTAAAGCCTGGTATCTCACAGCACCTGTGATCTCAATAGGTAACAAGCCCCATGCTTTTTCATTTACACTTAAGCTGCTGTATTGATTGAAGCTGGCACCTGCGAGCAGCGAAAAGCGCTCCGCAACAGTATATCCGAGTTCACCGTGTATCCGGATATCGTGAAGAGAAGGTTCATAAACTACCTGGAATGTTTTTCCGGTGAGCGTATCATTTACAAACAAAGGTTGATCGGTTATTTGCAGATAGGATAAGCGCGCGTTGTAAGTGAAGTTGTCACCTGCACTGCCTTTAAATCCTGCATACTGCTCTTTTACCAGCGCGTTATTCAAAACGGTTGGCTGCTGTATCCACGGGTTATAATTTGTGAGTGTTTCATAGGTTGTCTTATTGTAATAGCCGATCCATCCACCCTGCAAAATGAATTTTTCCTCATTCAGTTTCGCATCCAGCGTAAAATTTGGTAACAGGTTAAACGTGCGGTTATCCCATGACGGTGTGAAGCCGGCAATAAGTTTTACGTTGGGTGTTTTAAACGACAGCGAAGGTGTTACATAATAGACCGTATTGTCAATGCTAACGTCAGGGATCTTATAACTGCTGACATTACCGCTCAAGCCGATATTGAAGTCAAAGATCTTTGTGATCGATTTTGTAACTGGCAGATCGAACATGAATGTATTCTCTTTGCCGGAATGATTGTCTGTGAAAACGTCAAGCTGAATGCTCGGATTATAGCTGATTCCATAGCTGTTCACTGTTTTATTTCGCAAAGACAATCTTCCGCCGAATGTTGTGAACGCCTGCTTCAACTCTTCCTTGGTGAACTTTAATGAGTCTGGCTGAAAACCGTAAAAATATTGGATATTGTCATCGAGGAAGAGATTTGCATTCCACTCATTCTTGTAGTCTTTCGTGTTGAAAATCCCGATGCCTTCCAGGTGCATTTTGCTAAAGTCCTGGTATGGCAGGGCGCCGTTTGAGGAAGTGTACCTTCCGTCCACATGTAAAACAGACGTCATGCCATCACCAAACGACAAGCCTCCCTGCAAGTAAGGCGTCGAGTAATTCCCATAACCAGCCTTCACATAACTCGTGTTGGTCCAGTGCAGGTTGGAGTCAATATTTTCTGCAAGTGCTTTCAACTCGGGCGACTTATAGCTTAACGCAAGATTTTGGACCGGGATATCGTACTGCAATGCGGGCCGCACTGAATCAGGTAAAGGAGTTGCTGCGCTGAAATTTATTTTCGAGGTTGGTTTCAACGAAGGAGCAAACTCGGATGTTACTACAACAGTCCGCGGTGGAAGCACCGTATCCGATGCATTCTTCTCCTGTGTGAAAGCAAATGAGGCAGTGAAAATAAAAATGATTGAAGCGATGATTTGTTTCATGTGTCTGTAATTGCTTTCGGTTACTGCTGAACTACTTTGCTGTTTTTATTTTTTTCTGCCAGCACTGCATCCAGCTTCTGCTGGGCTTCCTGCTTCAACTCGGGTACGGTCGCATTTTGCACTACGCTGCGCAACGTTGCCTCGGCATTGAAGTAATCCTGCTCTTTGAAATAAACATCGCCCAATAAAATGTAGGCTTTAGTGATCCAGTAATCGTAGCTGCCTGCTTTATTGATCACATCGAATCCTGCTTTTTCAGCATCCGGTAATTTGTTTTGAAGAAATAATATCTCTGCGATCCGGTACCGCGCTTCTGCGCTGTACTCATTTTTTCCAAGGGCAACGACTGTTTTATACGCGTCACTCGCCTCGTCGAGTTGGTTGTTGTTCTGGTAATTTTTCGCTATCACCATTTCCGCCATGATCTTGTCATCTGTAGCGATGCCTTTCTCTTGCAGTAATTCCTGCGCATTCGCGGTTGCTTCATTCCACTCATTTAATTTAAATTGACATCGCAGCAACCCACGCATGCTTTCTAATTTGTTTTCGGGGTTGGTGGCCAAAGACTTGAGCTGAGCGAAAAGTTGTTCCGCTTGTTTATAATCTTTCAATTCGAAATAAGAAATGCGGGCGGCCTGCAGCACGCTTGCTTCAGCATAACTGTTCGGTGCCTTGGCAGCCACGTTTGTATAATAAGTGAGCGCGTGTTGAAAATCTTTTCGCGTGTTATAAATATCAGCCGCCATGTAATTGGCCTCGACAGTATATTGCCCGTTTGGAAATTTGGAAAGATAACTGTTCAGGCCCTGTAGCGCTTTATCAAAAGAGCGGTTATTGTACGCGGATTGTGCTGCTATAAAAGTAATAGAGTCCTGCTCAGAGAAGCTTACCGGCTTCCCAGCCTTTTGCATGAAGCTCACAAAATCGTCTGGCCGTTGCATATCGATAAAAATATCACGGACATAATCAACGGCAGCATCGCTTTCGGCGGAATTAGGATACGTAGAAATTAATTTCTGAAAATTATCTAAAGCGCTTTGATTGTCTTTTATGTTGTAATAACTGATACCCAGTTTCAAGTAAGCTTGCGGTTTAAACGCATCGTTCTTACTAGCGAGGATCGTATTAAGCGGCTTGATGGCGGATTCATATTGTTCATTTGCCAGGTACGTATTTGCCACCTCCATACTCGCATCTGCAATCAAGGGGGATGACGGATATCGATTTTGCACCGACTGAAGCAATGCCACTTTTTGTGAGAATTGGTTATTCGCACCTGCGATCACTGCTTTTTGATACAACGCATAATCGGAAGCTGGGAGTTGGTTGTTGATCACCGTTTCATACATCTGCAAAGCCTTGCTGTATTTTTTCTGCATGAAATAGCAATCGGCTTCTCTCAGGTAAGTATCTATCTGGAAAGGCTGCGAACTAGCAGTTATTGATGTCGTGATCTGTTCGAAATTCTTCAGTGCATCTGTATAGTCTTCCTGCCGCATATAGCTGTATCCGAGCGTATACCGCGCATGCATCGGTGTTACTTCACCATATGTTTGAGGATCTCTCATGTAGTTCTGCAGGTAGTACACGGCAGAGTCGTATGCGCCGATGCGGTACGCGATCTCACCTTTCCAAAAATTTGCATAAGGCAGGTATGGCTCATTGTATTCAAGGAGAAATATTTTGTCAAGAAGATCGTCGGCCTGCTCTATTTGCTGATCGTTTATCAATTCCACCGCGCGTCCATATAAGATCTTTGGATAAGCCTTTTTCACGATCTCGCTTTGAGACTGCACAGTTTGCAGCAACTGAAGCGCGTCGTCATAATTGTTTGTATTTGAGAGAACGTTTACAAGCAATTCCTTAGCTTCATCAACATATTCGGATTTTGGATAAGTGGCTACGAAGCTTCTTAGTTCGGTGAGAGCAACATCCGTGTAACCAAGTTCAACCGAAAGTTTCCCATAGTTAAATTTCGAAACTTCTTTTTGTACCGGGTCTGTGCTGTTCAATGCACAGAATAAGAACGCATTCCTTGCACCCGCCTTATTGCCTAATTTCAAATAAGAATCCCCAAGCAAATACATGCTGTTTTGGGCGACCGTATCTTGCTTGCCACCGAGTTCTTTAAAACCATCACTCGCTTTTTTGTAGTCGCCGGCGTCGTAGTAGCAATATGATAATTCGTACAGGTCTTCACGGCTCACTTTTTCGGTGCTGTTAACAAATTTCTCGAGATAGGGGAGCGCCTGTTTGTAACTGCCCCTTTCAAAATAAATGTGCCCAACAAGTTCCCGCATCTGCAGGTCGTAATATTGATTGTTGCTTTTCAATGCATTTTCAGCATGTTCCAGGGCTTTGTCCTTCTCTCCCCGGTAATAGTAAATTTCGGAGATATAATAAGGAATGATCGGTTGATATTCCGGCTGACTTTCGATCACCTGGAAAGAGGTTAGTGCCTGCGGATATTTTTTTTCGGAAAATGCGATGTAGCCATAGTAATAGTTTGCGGCATAATAATTCGGATCTGACGATATCTGGCTGATCGATTCGAAAAGCGGTTTTGCATCATTAAACCGTTGCAGTGTAAAATAGGCGTACCCCTGGTGGAACTTCATGTTAGCGATCTCATCGTTGCTCATGTTAACGACGTTCGTCCTTTCATAGTAGTCAAGCGCTTCGGAAAACTTTTGATGCTTGTAATAATATTCGCCAAGATGATAGCACATCATGTCTATACGGGGCGCATTATGCTCAAGTTCAATAAATTCCTGCGCAGCGGTGACCGCGGTAATATCGTTTAACTCCAACCGGCAAACGATGGAATAGTATTTAGCTTCTGTTTGAACGCTGATGGGAATATTGCTCTGCCTTACATCGCCGACATACAATTTTTCAAACAACGGGTAGGCAAGCGCGAATTTATCTTGCTGGTATAGTTCTTTCGCTGTTTTGAAATCAGCATCCGGGTCATTGTAGATCTTTGTGCTTTGAGCCTGTAAAAGGTGGGAGGAAACTAGGATCGCCAAAACTAAGACCGGAGCATTTTTGTACATCATAAATTGCCTGAACGGTATAGATTCACAAATATTTTAAAACCTTTCTTAAAGAAAACGTAAAACCGCTTAAAGATACAGAGGCAAAAAGCGTGCGCAAACGTCGCTGGCAATTTGTGGATAAACATTCAGCAATTTACTTTTGCTGAAACACGCTCCAATGAAGAAGGTAATTTCAATTAAATACAGCGCCGCAGCGTTTAATTTTTCGATGTTTTTTCTGCGTCTTGTCTTCGGATTACTCATCATAATCAAGCATGGCTACGTGAAGTTGAGAGACTTCTCCACCATCCAGGACCATTTCTACAATTTTCTCGGCCTCGGCATGAAAACATCATTGGCACTTTCAATTTTTGCGGAAGTCCTTTGCGCTTTGTTTGTCATCCTCGGATTATTTACGCGGCTCGCAACAATCCCTCTAATTATTACGATGTTGGTGGCCATATTTGGCGCTATGGCAGCCAAACCGCTTTTGGAAGCTGAATTGGCAATCTTATACCTGGCTGCTTATGTCGGCATATTGCTGTGCGGGCCTGGCAAAATAAGCATTGATGCGATGATGACTAAGTAGTGCAGAGATCAACTGCAACCGTAATTTCAAAAAGAGATGGCTATGTACGAAGCAATTACGCAACTGCGGGTTCGATATGCTGAAACGGACCAGATGAACGTTGTCTATTACGGCAACTACGCACAATATTTTGAAGTAGGCCGGGTGGAAAGTATAAGGCGACTCGGATTCACGTATAAAGACATCGAAGAATCTGGTTTGATAATGCCGGTGGTAGAGTTACACACAAGATTTCTTCGGCCGGCCACCTACGACGAACTGCTAACAATAAAAACACAGGTTCGCGAATTACCTGTTTCCTATAAGATCGAATTCTTCCAGGACGTGTATAATGAGGAGCAGAGGTTACTTGCTGCAGGCAGAATAGTGCTTTATTTTCTTGAAAAAGGAACGTGGAAAAAAACGAATATTCCAAGGCCGTTATACAACGCGCTGGCGGCATACTTCGACAAATAAATTAATTTTACGCGATGGAAGTCAATGAGGCCGCGCCGAAGTATTACCCTAAAATGTCTCCTTTCGAATTCCTGCAATGGGAGCGGCAGCAGGAAGTTAAACACGAATATTTCGATGGAGAAATTTTTGCCATGGCAGGGGCATCGATGAATCACAATCGCATTTCTTCTAACCTCCTCGGCCGAACATGGAATCACTTGCATGGTACATCCTGCAACATCTACGGCAGCGATTTGCGCATCTCCGTCAAATGGAGAAATTCCTATTTCTATACCGATGCGGTAATTGTTTGCGGCGAACCAGAATTTGACGACGAAAAAATTAAGGACACTTTAAAGAATCCTGTGGTCATTTTTGAAATTCTTTCTTCGAGCGAAGATGTTGGGAAGAAGCTGATGTATTACATGCAGATTCAATCTTTAAAGCAATACATCATCATCGATTCAACAAAAATTAATGTGCGGGTGATTACAAGAAGAATGGAGGAAGGCACATGGAAGTTTTCCGAATTGATGATGCCGGAAGAAAGATTGTTTATTGAGCCGATCGACCTCTGGATAAGCGTAGCTGATTTGTACGAGGGTGTTAATCTTTGATCACTTCAACGCGTCAAGCAGCTTGAATATTTTCGGCGTAACACTTCCCATAGAATCGTCATAATTATTTACAATGATCGCTACTACGTACTTTTTTCCGTTTAAAGCAGTATGATATCCCGCGAACGCCCTCACCCCGCCGATTGAACCACTTTTCAATTTCATGTCATTATTAACGGGCAGCGCATTGTAGAAGGTCTGAAACCAGCTTTGCTTTCGCGCATACAATAAGGCCTTTACGAGGGCAGTCGTGGTGACACGGTTTTGCGGTGACAATCCGCTGCCATCTAAAATGTGGATCAATGAAGAATCGATGCCATTCTGTTGCCAAAACTTTTTTAACACCGCTATGCCCTCCGTAGTTGTGCCTACGCTGTCCTCATGATAAGCAATCGTTTTTAATAACGCTTCACCATATAAGTTGATGCTCCGTTGCAGAAACCAAAATACAACACTGTCGAGAGCGGGAGACGTATAGTTCGCAAGGGTTTGCTTCGCAACTGGCAGTGGCTTCTGTTGTCTCATGAACGTTGCGCCGGTTACAATATCACCTGAGATCTCAATTCTATTTTTTTGCAGGCAGCTATTCAGCTCCGCCTTCAGTTGATCGGCCGGGTACGCAAATGCTCCTGAAACTTTAAATTGGTTTATACCTCTCGGTATAGTGCCTTCGCCGAAACCGGAAGTGCCATATGGAGCCAGGTAAAGTATGGTGTTATCGCCGCTGCCAACATGTGCTGTAGTAATGAAGTTGTAAAATGCATCTACCTGCAAATCGGGTTCTGTTCGAAGAACGGTGGAAGTGTCGCCCTCATTTGCACCGGCTTTTAGAATAAGATCATACTGGTTTTCGCGCCAGTTAAGGGCCCATGTGCCTGCTCCATAATAATTCCCGATGTCCTCCCAAACATAACCGCCCGGTAAAGGTTGATAACCAAAAGCTGCATCATCTAAAAAAATATTTCCATTGATCTTTTTTATGCCAGCATGGTTTAAGGTGTGCACCAGGAAATTAAGGATCGAATCGGGATTCGTTTTTTTGTATCGTGAACTGCCAAGCGTAGGATCACCAGATCCTTTGATGATGAGATCGCCACTTAAGCTGCCTTTTTCAATTGTTCCCGTATAACCGATGTGTGTTTCATAATTGAACTTTTCACCCAGTATTGACAGGGCTGCCGCCGACGTGAAGATCTTTTGTGTGCTTGCGGCCGCCAATCCGTATTCCGTATTCAAAGAAAAAACTTCGTTGCCTTCGGTGTCGGTAACATAAAGACTTACGATCGCGTGTTTTAATTGTTCGTCATTCAAAAAAACAGTTGTCGCCTTTTTCAGTTTGTCAGCGACGGTTTGACCATACATTTGCAGCACCGCAACAAGCAAACCCACAACACAACAAAGTCTTTTGTTCATGTAACAAAGAAAATGATCTTTTGGAATGCAAAATATTAAAGCTTCAATAATTACAATTGGTGATGAGCTGCTGGTAGGCCAGGTGATCGACACAAATAGCGCCTGGATGTCGCAGCAACTCAACAAAGCAGGAGTTTGGGTTCACAGGCGAGTTGCTGTTGGCGATGTATGGGACGATATTTGGAATGCGCTTGATGATGAAAAAGAAGCTGCCGACGTTATCCTCATTACGGGTGGGCTCGGCCCGACCGCGGATGATATAACGAAACCGCTGCTTTGCAAATATTTTGGTGGCAAAATGATCATGCATGAAGAGACCCTGGACCACATTACCTACCTGTTTGAGCATGTGTTTAAAAGACCGATGCCTTTGTTAGAAAGAAACCGAAAGCAAGCGGAAGTTCCGGATGTGTGTACGGTTTTAAGGAACGGCGTCGGAACCGCACCGGGAATGTTGTTTGAAAAAGAAAACAAAATTTTCGTTAGTATGCCGGGTGTGCCTTACGAGATGAAACATATTATGCAGGTGCACGTATTACCATTACTGAAGAACAGGTTCGATCTGCCACATATTGAACATCGTACCCTGATCACGATGGGCATTGGCGAATCTTTCCTTGCAGAGAGAATTAAGGATTTTGAGGAAGCGTTGCCATCAAACATCAAGCTTGCCTATCTGCCCAATTTTGGCATGGTACGCTTGCGTTTAACAGCGCGGGGAACCAGGGAAAAAGTACAGCGAGATCTCGATGAATTGTTTGAAGCACTGAAAAAGCATTTGACCGATGTGATCGTGATCGATGAGGATATTTCATTTGAAGTTCTTCTTGGCCGTTTGTTGAAAGAAACAAATAAGACTGTCTCCACCGCCGAAAGCTGCACGGGCGGATACATTGCTCATCTTATTACTTCAATACCAGGTTCCTCCGTTTATTTTAAAGGCAGTGTAGTGAGCTATGACAACAGTGTTAAACAAAAAGTGTTGAATGTAAGTGAAGAAACGCTGGCGACGGCTGGTGCTGTAAGTGAAGATACCGTTCAGCAAATGATCATGGGCGTATTGGATGTAATGACAACTGACTACGCGGTCGCAGTGTCTGGAATTATGGGCCCCGACGGTGGCACTGAGGAGAAGCCGGTGGGCACCGTATGGATCGCTGTTGGAAATAATAAGAGGATCGAAACAAAAAAATTTCTTTTCAGGTTCGATAGGGAAAAAAATATTCAGATCACTGCGATGAATGCGCTTTACTTGCTATGCGCATTCATACGGCAGAACAGTTGATGCCGGATTACTTATCTTTGGCCCTCACGATTGCTGAAAACCGCGATGGTAAATCGTAAATCATAAATCGAAATTCTTACTATGGCCGTTGTTGATCTGGTAATGCCTAAGCTCGGCGAAAGTATCATGGAGGCCACCATTTTGAAGTGGCACAAGAAGTCGGGCGATGCAGTGAAGCAGGACGAAACTGTCCTCGACATCGCAACTGATAAAGTCGACAGTGAAGTCCCATCTACAGCTGCAGGAACAATCACCGAGATCTTATACAAAGAGAACGAGGTCGTACCCGTCGGTACCGTAATAGCAAGGATCGAAACTGCGGTCGTTGCCGACAATAATGGCAGTCGTCCAACACCCACCGTAACCAGTGTAGAATCGCCCGCGCAATTTGAAGAAGAAGTTCCGTACGTACCGAAAGCTTACACGCCGGCAACAAACGGAGCAAAAATTAACCGCTTCTATTCTCCGCTTGTTTTGAATATTGCGAACAGCGAAGGTATAAGCATGGCTGAGCTCGAGCAAATCCCCGGGACAGGCAATGAAGGCAGGGTGACCAAAAAGGATATTTTGCAATACGTGCAGAGCAGGCATCGCGCACCGGGACGCGATTACGAACAAGAGCGCAAGGCGCAGTTTGTACGCAAAGGCAGTGAGATCACTGATCTTATTCCCGTTGACGATGGAGCAAAGCAATATGGCGACAATGTTGAAATAATTGAGATGGACCGCATGCGCAAGCTGATAGCAAGGCATATGGTACATAGCAAGCACACCAGTGCACACGTCACAAGTTTTGCGGAGGCAGATGTAACTAATATGGTGTTATGGCGGGAAAAAGTGAAGAAAGATTTTGACAAACAGAACAACACACGCATCACATTTACGCCAATGTTCATTGATTGTTTATTGCGGGTGATGAAACGTTTCCCGATGATCAATAGTTCTTTGGATGGCGATAACATCATTATCAAAAAAGACTTCAACATTGGGATGGCAACGGCTTTGCCCAATGGTAACTTGATCGTACCTGTTATCAAAAATGCAGATTACCTAAACCTCGTGGGCCTCAGTAAAAAAGTGAATGGTTTAGCCGACGATGCGCGCAACAATAAATTGAGAGCTGAAGATATCCAGGATGGAACCTTCACGCTCACCAACGTAGGAACGTTTGGTAGTTTGATGGGAACACCTATCATCAATCAGCCGCAGGTGGCTATCATGGCCGTGGGTGCCATAAAGAAAAGACCTGTTGTGATCGAAACTGAGTTAGGTGATACGATAGGAATACGACATATGATGTATCTTTCTTTGAGTTACGATCACCGGATCGTTGACGGAAGTTTAGGTGCTTCTTTCCTCACCGCGGTGGCGAAAGAATTTGAAAGC
>DASQJI010000418.1:0-7150 GCA_035631175.1 Parafilimonas sp. | reverse complement strand
TTGCTTAGCTGAATTTGTTTAAGCGTTTTTCCGCTATTGTCTTTAAAAATGATCTGAGCGCTGGTGGCATTTGCAGGTACCGAATAATGAACAGACGTTGTATTGCCAAAAGGGTTTGGAACGTTCTGCTCTAAAAACGCGCTGCTTAATGTTATCGACATCACGTTAATGTCCGTTGCGCCAGTGTTCGTTACTGACAGGCTCTGCTGCTTTTTTAATTCTTCGATTTCTTTTTGTTGCTGTTGTATGGCGTTGATCAAGACGGGTATCAGGTCGGCATACATCACACCAAGTCGTGCAGATGCGACTTTTTCATTTTTCCCCGTTGCCTCATCTGTTTTCAAGTCATAATCTCTTACCACTTCGGGAATCACTTTCTGTAATTCCTGTGCGATCAAGCCCAGTTTGTCATTTGGATCGTCGCCGGTTTTCCAGTTGAATTTTATGGGATGCAGTTTCATCACATCATCCAGGCCATAATTAAGGTCGCGGATATTTTGTTTATCTCTGGCATCTGAGGTATTAATCGTGCCATCAACAGCCCATACATCAAACCACCGGTTTGTTGAAGTACCAAGTTCTCTTACATTATCACTTAATGGTATGAAGTGAGAATTAGAGCCAATTACATTGTTACCGGCGTCTGTCAATTTCTCGGCGCTACCTAAACTTATAGAATCTCCATTTACGTCCAGATCGTCTCCTATTGAAACCAGCCCGCCTGCAGGATTTAAAAAGAGTGTGGCTTTGGTGTTGTTAGTCCTTGCCTGTACTTCATTATTGTCCATAGCCATGTTTGCTGAAGCTGTGTCTCCGATCACAAAAAATCCCCCTGAAATAAGACTGGCCTCAGCACCGGTTTGTATTTGCACCTTGCCGCCCGCCGGGTTCAGTTCGAGGGCGCTGGCCACGCCGTTATTTCTTGCCTGGATCTCATCATTGTCCATTACAACATTTATGGTATTGGTGTCGCCCACAAGAACAAAGCCGCCATTTGCAAGGTTCGCTTCAGTACCACCTGCAACATGCAATTTCGCATGCGGTAACGATGAGCTTGATGTGCCAATACCTACGCTGCCGGCAACGAACAACCCGTTTGGCGGCCCTGTTAAAAACGCCCCGATCGACACCCCGCTGTTACCCGCAACATATAATTTAGTTAAGCCGTCAACCTGCACTCTAAACGCATCCTCACCCGGCTCTCCATTCACCTGGAGCCTTGCGTTTAAAGTCGACGAGTTTATTCCGACTCGCCCGTTTGTACCTGCGATACGGAGCCGCGACGTATCCTGTGTTCGAATAACAAAGTCGGTGGCATCTGTTGTTCCAATGAAATTCGAGATCGGCGACGTACCGGCATTCCCGTGCGTTGACCATAAACCGCCGGCATTCACTGTAAAATTTGGATACACGCCATCTACCGCAATGCCATTCGATCCGATTATTGAAACCGCATTTGCCCATGTTAATGCACCTGCGCCGTTTGTTGTAAGCACCTGGTTCGGAATACCGTCAGTTGCCGGAAATGTGTAGGCACCCACTTTTAAAGTGTTTTTAAAAATGCCATCACCTGTGTTTGCATTCACCGAAAAAACCGGCGCAGCATTCGCATCACGGAATTCATAAACGAAATTCGTCGAGTTAAAAAACAAACCATAATCCGGATCGCCACCAAAGCGGAATACATATTTGTTGTTGCCTACAATATAATCGCCAGTTCCGCTAAAACTTAGTTTCCCCGCCGAATCAATTTTCGCAAAGTTTGACGAATTGCCGAACCGCCACAACCCGTTTGATGCGGTTAACCTTCCACGTTCAATATTGTTTGCTTTAAAAACAACATTAGCGCCATCGGTCGTTCCAAAAAAATTGGATGAAGTAAGTCCGGCATTGCCCGTGGTGAGCCAGTTTTGCGCGGCAATTCCGTTGGTGAGGGCGATAAAAAAAGCAAAACACAATGCATGCTTTGCATCTGAAAGTTGGATTGGTTTCATAACAATGATTTTTAAAAATTGAGATGGGGTTTAAGGGGAAAACAGGTTTGGCACTCACAGGATCGTATCCAAATCTAATGTTTTTTGAAGTCAAAAGAACAGCGACCTGGCCCGTATTTGATTTTTTAGTTATGGCGATAAACGAAATTGAAAAATATATTTGTACACCTGATTATGAAAAAAATAATATTACCTGCTGCCTTTTTTCTTATCGCATGCAATGCGTTTACGCAGCGGGCCGACAGTCTAACCGCTAATGATTATAAACACGCAGAAAGTTTTTTGTCATATGCCACTGAGCAATTTGTAGATAATGGAAAAGTTGTTCCTAATTGGTTGGCCAGCGATAAATTCTGGTATCGCAATCTCACCGCACACGGAAGTGAATTCATTTTAGTTGATCCCGCAACCGGCAAACGTGCTGCGGCTTTTGATCAGCAGAAGCTTGCAAATGCGTTGTCCGCTGCAACTGGTGAGCGCTACCAACCTTTTATGTTGCCGATTGAAAGTTTGCAATTTTCCGACGATGGACATTCGATCATTTTCGCCGCGGCCGGGAAACTATGGCGTTGCGATCTGACCAACTATGTTTGTCATGCGGTTTCCCCGACTGCAAATTCTTTTGCAGAAGGCAATCCAAACGAGGTCCTTTCACCGGATGGAAGCAAAGCGGCTTTTCTTGCAGATAATAATTTATGGATAAGAGATGTCGCGACAAATAAACTAACTCAACTTACAACGGATGGCGAGAAAGACTTCGGATACGCCACTGATAACGCGGGTTGGAAAAGCAGCGATATGCCTGTGCTGCGATGGTCGCCGAATTCAAAAAAGATCGCCACGTTTAAACAGGACCAACGCGATGTCGGCGATATGTATCTTGTATTGGCGAATGTTGGACATCCGATCTTGAGATCATGGAAATATCCGTTGCCAGGCGACAAAAATATCATTACGATCCAGCGCGTGATCATCGATGTCGACACGCGCAAAGTGATCATGTTAAACGTGCCGCCTGATCCGCATAGAAGTTCGTTTCAGGACGATATTTCGGCCAGCGGAACATTTGACGATGTTGACTGGAGCGCGGATGGATCAGAGCTGGCGTTCCTTTCCACATCGCGCGATCACAAACAGGAAAAGTTTCGTATCGCTGATGCCAACACAGGAAATGTGCGTGAAATTTTTGAAGAAGTTGTACCCACCCAGTACGAGTCTGGGCCGGAGGCAGTGAACTGGCGATACCTCGCCGCGTCAAAAGAGATCATCTGGTATTCTGAACGTGATAATTGGGGTCATCTTTATTTGTACGACGCTGTGACCGGCAAATTAAAAAACCAGATAACGAAGGGAGATTGGGTAGTCACTAATTTGATAAAAGTTGATGAAAAAAAACGTGAACTATATTTTCGCGCTGATGGCCGTGAGCCAGGCAATCCATACTTCAGCCACTTCTATAAGATTGATTTTGCAGGAAAACATCTGACCCCACTTACTCCGGAAGAAGGCACTCACGAAATCGTCTTATCGCCATCGCAAAATTATTTTGTCGATACGTATTCGCAACCCGACGTTCCCGCAGTTACCGTCTTACGCAGCCTAGACGGAACACTTATTTCGAAGCTTGAAACAACTGATATCTCAAGACTGACAGCCACCGGTTGGAAGCCGCCAATCCCATTCACAGTAAAGGCGCATGATGGAAAAACAGACGTATACGGGCTTCTTTATGTTCCTACTTCTCTTAACTCAAAAAATAAATACCCGGTTATCGATTATATCTACCCCGGCCCGTCTGGCGGAAGCATCGACACATGGTCCTTTACGACCGCAACGCGGGATAACCAGGCCCTTGCCGAATTAGGATTTGTTGTGTTCATGCTTGAGGGCACGAGCAATCCCTTTCGGTCGAAATCATATCACGACATGAATTACGGCAACATGGCCGAGAATACATTACCGGACCAGGTTGCATGCATTCGACAACTTGCCCAACGATACGCTTATATTGATACGACGAGGATTGGAACATGGGGACATTCAGGCGGAGGTTTTGCGGCCGCATGCGCGATGTTCAGATACCCGGATTTTTTTAAAGTCGGCATTTCTGAATCTGGCAATCACGACAACCGGGTGTATGAAGACGATTGGGGTGAAAGGTATATCGGCTTGTTGGTTGACTCCAACGGCACATCTAACTATGAATCGCAGGCGAACCAAATTTATGCGAAGAACTTAAAAGGAAAATTATTGCTTGCGCACGGCATGGCAGACAACAACGTGCCACCTTATAACACTATGCTTGTAATTGATGCGCTTGAGCGAGCAAACAAAGACTACGACCTGGTGATTTTTCCATATGCAACTCACGGTTATGGCGGCGAAAATTATATCTACATGATGCGTCGCCGGTGGGACTATTTTGTAAAGAACCTGCTAGGGAAAGAACCTCCGAAAGAATATTTGTTTGAAATGAACAGCGATCCGCGCAATGTGCTGCAGTAATTGAAATCGTTTTGTATCTGTTTACGGTGCATCGCTCTTTCAAGAATCTCACCGGGGCACTTTATCCCTGCGAATCGAATTCGAGAAAATCTTTTTTCAGGTTATCAAATTTTTTTCTGAACGACCTGTAACGCTTGTCCACCGCCGGATGATTATTCGGTGACGGCGCGTTTTGCTGTTCGGTTTCTGGCAACCTGATGTTGGCGGCAAGCTTCATTTTCACCAGGTGCATTTCGTGTTTTAATTCGTCGATCTCTTTTCTTGCGTCTGAAAACCCCTTTGAGAAATTTTCTAACGTTCGTCTTGTTTCGACCTTTGTGTTTACAGCCGACAGTTGAGCTAAATGATCGTCGAAAATTCTAAGTATGGTAATATCGGAATTCAGCTCTGCTATCCAAAGCCGATACTGCAGGTGAAGGCGCATGTTAGATTGACTGGCCGGCATAGTAACTATTTCACCTCAGCAAATTATAAAAAACCAGCCCAACTTGCAATTTGTATTTTTTACACTGAAATTATAACACGGTTGGTTTTTATTTGTATAACAAATGAGCAAACCGAACCTAACCACTTTACTCGCGTTCGGCGCTATATACATCATATGGGGTTCTACCTATGTTGTGCTGCGCATTGGGATAGAAACGATCCCACCCTTCCTGCTATCGTCTGTTAGATTCTTCCTCGCAAGCGTGATGCTGTTAGGTTGGTCGCTTGCAAAAAAGCAAGCAATACCCGGGAAGCGTTCTATTTTGTCAACTGCGGTTTGTGGTGTTTTGATGCTCGGCGGCGGAACTGTTTCAGTAGCGTGGAGCGAACAATTCATACCGAGTGGTACAGCCGCTATTGTTGTAACGTTTGTACCGTTTTGGTTTGTGCTGCTCGATAAAAAACTTTGGAATTATTATTTCACAAATAAAATAATACTTGTTGGATTGCTGCTTGGTTTCATCGGTGTCATCTTATTGGTTGGTCTTACACGCACCGATACTGCGGGTTTGAACAAGCCGGGCCATCCTGCATTTGGCATAATTGCGATATTGTGCGGCGGGATTGCGTGGACGGTCGGCTCTCTTTATACAAAATACAAATCAACGGAAGGTGGCCTCTTCGTCAAAGCAGGTATACAAATGTTTGCTACTTCGGTCGCTTGCCTTATCACCAGTTTTATTTTCGGTGAACTACGATCATTTTCCCTTTCGCAGGTTTCGCTCGCGAGCGTCATAGCGTTGCTTTACCTTGCAACTGTGGGTTCTATAGTTGCATTCGTTTCGTACCTGTACCTGTTGCATGCTCACCCGCCGGCGCAGGTGAGTACGTATGTGTATGTGAATCCATTGATCGCAGTTTTGTTGGGCGCGCTCATTGCAAATGAGGCGATCAGTTTTGTACAGGTGTTTGCTTTGATCCTGATTTTGCTGGGTGTGTTGCTGGTTAATATGCCGAAGTATAAAATGTTCCGACGGCTGGAAAAATTATGAGCCGCGTTTGCGACCTGACGGTTCTGAAGCGTCTGACCGATTGGCTTCCAGAAACAACAGAGATGAATGAATCAGAAAAAAATATTCTAGGTCTTCAGCTTCCAACCGATCCACGCTGGGTGGACCTGGCGGAAGTGAGTTTGGAAGAGATACTGACAGACCATGCATATTGTGAGCAAAAAGCGGCAACAAGCTGTATTTCGCTCATCCAGCGTTATCCTGGAAAGGAGGAACTGGTGAACGAATTATCACCGATCGTTACGGAAGAATGGGGACATTTTCGTTTGGTACTGCAGGAATTAAAAAAACGAAATTTGAAACTGGGAAATCAAAGGAAAGACGAGTATGTAAACAAGCTGCTTCAATTTGAAACCAAAGGCGGAAGCGAAGAGGATCGCCTGCTCGACAAACTTTTGATATGCGCGCTTATCGAGGCGCGAAGCTGTGAGCGATTCAAGCGACTGAGTGAAGGATTGGATGATAATTATCTCAGGAATTTCTACCGCCGCTTTATGGAAAGCGAGGCCGGCCATTACACAACATTTATTGAGCTTGCTGAAACGTATGTTGATAAAAGCAAGGTTCGCAAACGCTGGAATGAATGGCTTCAATACGAGGCCAGCGTTATAAAACTACTAACACCAAGAGGCGACAGGATGCACTGAAGTATCCGATTGTTTATACGCGATCAAATTTTCTTCGTTGCCATAAAAAATTTCTAAAACGGAAAAGCTACTCGGTCTTCATCTCAAAACCTGCCACGTCTCAGAACGCTTCATTCAGGGCAAAGAATACGCCTGAAGATCCATAGCGTCCCCGTGCATAGTCGAGGCAAATATTCGTACGGGACTTTTTGTTGAACAATATGCGCAAACCGCCTCCATACCCCGGTTCCATATATTTAAAAATGCCGGCATTGTTTGCATCTGAAGCAGTTTGAAAATTGGTGAATACCACGCCGCTCAGGAGTTTCGTTGTTTTGCTGATGGGAAACCGGTACTCCATTTCAAAATCGGCAAAGCTCGGGCCTCTGAAACGTCCGAGTGTATATCCACGGCCGCTGCGGTTATATGTGTCATACTCGGTGGCGGGTAACTCGAGGTACGGAATATCGCCCCACAAAATGTAGCTACCCCAGTACCAAAATGCTAGCACGTGTTCAGGATTTTGTTT
>DASQJI010000417.1:0-6421 GCA_035631175.1 Parafilimonas sp. | reverse complement strand
AATTCCACGATAACGTTATAAACGTGTTTGTTGCCGTTCTTGTCGGTGGCCTCGATCGTTATAAGCTTCCGGTAACTGTCTTTTGAACTCTCGTTTTCAACCACGCGAACTGAGTCACCTGTCGTGGCCAGCATCGTTTCGAGCTGCCTAAAGTTCTGATAGGAGAGGGCTTTTTGGTAAGATTCGGGTGTAAGCACAAGTTGCTTGTTAATTGCGTCATCGATCGCAGGTGCCACATCTACAAGGGAATCGATCGTAGTGTTCACGTTAATAAGATATGCCGGATCGACATTAATCGGTGCGTTTGCTGCCATCTCGATCGCGGCATCGCTATGATTTCCCAGCCTAGGTGTTTTTGCAGGATCTGCTTGTGCGGTCAATTTTTCGGACGGTGCGAACTTTTGTCGGCTGTTTTGAATTGACATCCTGGCTGCGGGCGAAATGCCGGATAAAGTAATTTCTGTATTTGGTTTTTCGATTACTTTTTGCGTTTGCTTTCCCAGTTGAGGCGACTGCACCGGCTCGTGCAGTGTAAACGAAGCCATGGCGCCAAAAGCAATGATCATCGTAAACAAGCAGAACAGCAGCGAGTTGAATTTGTATTCGATCTGCGCATCCGAGCGGCGCATAAGACGTTTGATGCGCACAAGTAAAAGTTCATTTTTCTTTCCGGCAGCCGCCATGGCAAGCGAAGAGGACGACTGCAACTTTGCCAACTTCAATAAGGCTTCCGCATAGTGAATGGAATTATACTTGAATTGGAGCACCCAGTCATCGCAGGCATTCTCTCTCTCATGCTCAATAACGGTTCCAAGCATTCTTGAAAATATATTGAAGAAAAATATTTTCTCAATTACGGCTTGCAACAGAAACAATCCATAATCAGCGCGCTTAATATGGGCAAGTTCATGCAGGATCACCGCTTCCATTTGTTCAGTGCTGAGATAATTCACGGCAGCGATCGGGATTAAGATCACTGGCTTCAAAAAACCAATTGTAAGCGGGCATTTGATCTTCGAGGACAAGTATATCCTTACTTTCCTTCTGAGTGAAAAAAGCGAGGAAATGTCTTCAACAAACATTCTCGTGGTTGCTGACATTTTGTGAAGATCATTTTGCCGCAGGCTCTGCGTAACCTTGTAAACAAAAAAGAGGTTGACAATTTTGTAAACCAGCATCGCGAGGTAGACGATGGCAACATATGGCATCAATACATTTATATATACGTATATGTTGCCGGCATGAGCGCCCGCGCCACTAGCCAAACTCACATCGTTTTGATATGCATTTACCAGCGTGGAAATAAAAAGTACGAATCCGGAAAGCTGGGCGATAAACGCGATATTAAATTTTTGCGCGGATGATAAGTTGAAAAGACGGATAAACAGAATTGTGGCGAACCACAATAATCCCATTTGCCAAATGCTGCTCAGGAGCGCAAAGGCGAGCGATTGCAAAAAAGACGACTCTAAGAAAGTCTGCACTGTTTTTACTTTTTGTAACTGTCAAGCAGTTGTTGAATTTCTTCCAATTCTTTTCGGCTGGGCGTATGTGCACCAAGCGCCTGCATTACCAATTGAGAATGAGAACCGCTGAATACACTATCCACCATTTTATCCATCAGTTGCTTTTGCGTTTTTTCCCTGCTCACGTTTGCCTGGTAAATATGCGTCCGATTACTATCGTCGCGGAGAACCAATCCTTTCTCAAACATGATCTGCATTAGCTTTAACGTGGTAGTATATCCGCAATCTTTTACCTGGACCAGCTCTTCATGTACTTCGCGGACAGTAGCGTTGCCTTTTTCCCACAAGACCTGCAAAATTTCCAACTCACTGTCAGTGGGTTTTAGATATTTTATTGTATTCATCACTTTAAGAACGATTTGTTTCGTAGGCAATATACGATTATGTTCGTAAAAGGAAAGTTAATGGCGAAATTTTTTTTAGAAGTTCAAATTTATTTGGGCGGCGTAATAGGGTTATGAAAGAAGCGTCGTGTATCCGCTCGGGTTTAAGCTGCAAGTCTAAGCGTTATTGCTTCACCAACTTGAAATTGAAAGCGTCGGTGCCGGCAGTGATGGTTGCGAAATATGTTCCCGGCGGAAAGTTTTTTCCAAAGACATATTGGCTCTTTTTGATGCCGTCCATTTTGATCAAAAGTTTTCCTGTCGCGTTAAATATATTGATCGTCGTTTTTTTATTGCTCAGCTCATTTCCAAGCGTTACATGAAATTCCGTCTGCGCTGGATTTGGGGAGACTTTAATGCCATTTGCAGTCGCAACAACTGATTCTGCATCGGCAATGGTAACAGTCCTGGCATCTGCGACCAGGTAATTATAAGTGGAGTCGTTTGCGCCATCCCAGGTGTAGGGAATGAGAACAAAATGCCTGGCATTGTTCTTATTGAACGCAGGTAGCACAATTTGCTTCGAAGGCAATTTTGGAAGTTTAGTCGAAGCAAGCGGGATAACGTTTCCATCGATAACAATTTGTTCGGGAGAATTTCCATTCATTCTCTCTGGCATTACGGCCGCAGTTGTTGAACAAACCAGCAAGTAACCGGCTTGCGTAGCGCCGGTTTTTGGAAATACAGCATCAGTCCATTTAAGTGTTAGAGTAGAATCGTTTGATGCAACACCAAAAAAATTTGGTTGCCGCAGCGGTGGCTGTGAAAGTGTGTAAAACGTGCTCTGCACATAGCTGGTGCTGTGGCTTGTGTTATTGTTCATGCCATACATCGCGTACCGATAATGGGTTTGCGGTAGCAGGCCGACGCGTTTCTCCGAAAACGTTCCCAACTGAACTGTATTGTCATGAAGCCGGTTAATATCGAGATAAGGTCCTTTCTTTCCATCCGTAATATTTGAGCCGCGGTCGATGAGTCGTGATGCGCCGGCATTTACGATCGTGCCGCCAATATTTGCTGATGAACTGGTTATTTTTCGTACAAAAGCATCTGTGAGAAGTGGACATGCGGGCCAATTGCCCATCGTGTCAAGAATCAGTTTGAAATTTTCTCTAAGCGACAATTGGCTTGCCGTCAAATCTGATTCCTTTAACTCGTGCAGTTCCTCAGGATCTTTTTGTACGTTGTAAAATTTGCCCGATTTCTGAAACTCGGTTGAGTCATACAGCTTGTAAGTCTTATTTCTTACCCATCTTCGAAGCGGGTCATAGCCGCCGGGCCGGGCATCAAAGTGACTAAATAATTGTTGCTTCTTTTTGCTGGGTAATCCCAGGAGCCGCCTGTAAAAACTTAATCCGTCTAAAGGACTGTAACCGCTCAGATCCTGGTAGGCTGCGATATCAGCAAGCGTTGGAAAAAAATCCGTGAAGTCGATGAGATCATCATTAACTATTCCCGGCTGAATGTGACCTGGCCAATAAGCAATAAGAGGAACATGTGTACCTCCTTCTGTGGAGTTGCTTTTTTCGCCCTTAATTTGCGTTTGCCCGTGCGCATTATAATAAATGCCGGGCGGCGTACCGTTGTCGCCGGCAAAAAAAACAATTGTATTTTGGTCCAATCCGGCCGAGCGCAATTTATTAAGCACTGCTCCAACTTTCTTATCCATATAATGCATCATCGACGGAAAAAAATTGGCATCACTGCTGTCGGTATTTGGATCCCATGACGCAAATGCTGCGTCATCGGGCGTGGGCGAAAAAGGTTCATGACCGAGCGACATAGAATAGTAAACAAAAAATGGTTTTGTCCCATTATTCTTAATGAAATCGAAGATCCTTTGAACCAGAACGTCGTCGCAATATTTGTTTACCATTTCACTGTCGGGAATCCGGTAACCATTGTCAATCAACACGGGATTTTTATAACGGCGAAAAGCCACAGTGTCTTCAATCAAATCGAAAACCAGGTGCGTGTCCCATCCCCATTTCTTCATTGTTGCACTGTTGTAGGTTAACTGAAGCTTTCCAAAGAAACCCGTCGTATAACCTGCGTCCTGCATGAGGTTACCGATCGTTTTTTCGCTGTCGCTCATGTAGCCCCAGTTACTGTAATTGCGAAAATTATATTTCCCGGTAAGAAACATGAATCGTGACGGGTTACACAAAGGCGAGGCTTCGCAATGCGTAAAATTTATTCCATGCCTCGCCATCGAATCTATATTCGGTGTGGAATACGACTCGCCGCCATTTATAGTCGGAAGGTCATAGCCAATGTCATCTGATAAAATAAAAATGATATTAGGTTGAGATTGCGCGATCGCCTTTTGCGGCAGAAGCAATATTGTAATATGAACAAGAAAGGTCGGAACGATCGCACGGGTTATAAAGTGGCAGAAAGGATTTTTCATACAATCATTTCAAATTTAGGAAGAAAAGAGTTGCGCTCGTGAAACGGGTAAAAAGCTGATACAGTCGCAACATCAATGTTGAATTCACTTTTTCAATGAATCCTGGTATGTGGCAACTCCATAGTGTTTTAGCACGTGAACTTTCAATTGGTTGTCTTCGAAATAGATCAGCTTCGATTCTCTGAAGTTTTTATCCTTATCTAAAAAACCAACTACACATGAAGGCCTCGTTTCACCTCGCACAATTTCCACCGAAGGTTGTGTGCCGAAATTAGGAACCTTTAAAGTGTCCTCCGCTCCAAGATTTTTATATTCGAATTTGATCAGGTAATGAAATGTTTCTTTGGTCTCATATAATGAAACAACAAACTGATCGGTGGTCTCAAAACTTTTTATGGTCTCACGATAGGTTTTTACTGGATTTGGATTTATGGTGGACCGTTCAGCAGGAATATGATCATAGCCATATGCAATAGAGTCGGCGCCAGGCTCTTTTTTCTCGCTCGTGCTGCTATGGCACGAAATAAAACACGCAGCTATCAACAGCAGGCAGAATGGTTTCACAGCGACACATTCATCTGGGTGAGATAATCTTAATTATTGCCAAGTTAATGAAATAAAAAAGGCCGCCCAACTGGACAGCCTTTGTTGAAAATTATTTTTAGTGATTATTTGATTGGAAGACTTGCTGTCGTCTTTATTTCAGTCTTGTGTTTTACTGCCGAAGCGTTTTCCTTCGTATGATAAAGCTGGGCCAATGTCGGTGCTATCACAAGCGAAACAATGCTCATTAGTTTAATCAGGATGTTCATGGATGGTCCCGACGTGTCTTTGAACGGGTCGCCCACTGTATCTCCTGTAACCGATGCTTTATGCGGCTCGCTTTTCTTGTAATACATTTCACCATTTATTTCAACACCCTTCTCAAAACTTTTCTTTGCATTATCCCATGCGCCTCCTGCGTTGTTCTGGAACATACCCATCAACACGCCGCTAACTGTTGCGCCTGCCAAAAAGCCTCCCAATGCTTCGGGGCCTAATAAGAATCCGATAGCAATAGGTGAAATGATAGCAATAGCGCCCGGCGCCATCATTTTCTTAATGGACGCGTCTGTTGAAATGGCGACGCATTTTTCATATTCAGGCTTGCCGGTTCCTTCCATGATGCCAGGTATGGTCCGGAACTGCCTGCGTACTTCCTCAACCATGGCCATGGCCGCCTGGCCTACTGCGCGGATCGCCAGCGAGGAGAATATAAATGGTATCATGCCACCGACGAACAAAGCGGCGAGCACATCTGCATGATAAATGTCGATTCCGGTTATACCCGCAACACCAACGAATGCCGCAAAGAGTGCAAGTGCCGTAAGAGCCGCTGACGCGATCGCAAAACCTTTACCGGTTGCAGCCGTGGTGTTACCAACGGCATCGAGCACATCAGTTTTTTCACGAACATCTTTTGGAAGCTCGCTCATCTCAGCTATACCGCCCGCGTTGTCGGCGATCGGGCCAAATGCATCGATGGCTAGCTGCATCGCTGTCGTTGCCATCATTCCTGCAGCTGCGATCGCGACCCCGTATAAGCCAGCGCAAGCATAAGAACCATAAATACCGGCGGCTAAAACAAGGATCGGTAACATCGTCGATTCCATGCCGACAGCCAACCCGCCGATCACATTCGTCGCGTGACCCGTTGCTGATTGCCTGATGATACTTAACACAGGACGTTTACCCATCGCCGTATAATATTCAGTGATCATACTCATCAACGTGCCAACGGCGAGGCCGACGAGGATCGCACCGAGAACTCCGTTACTTGTAAAAATGTGACCGCGTAATTCCATTGTATCGGGCAAAATATATTTTACGAGGCCCACGCTTGCTATTGCGGAGAGAACGATCGAACCCCAGTTACCCATGTTCAAAGCTTTCTGCACGTTAGCTGTATTGATACCACCAGCGTCGCTCACTTTTACGAAAAAAGTTCCGATGATCGAGAAAATAATACCAGTTCCCGCAATAAGCATCGGTAATAAAATGGTGGAGAAGCCTCCGAATTTGTCGGCAAGCACCGTTCCATTAGGTCCGGTAACTTCCTGGCC
>DASQJI010000416.1:0-1737 GCA_035631175.1 Parafilimonas sp. | reverse complement strand
TTTCGCAGCAAGGGCATAGCAAAAGCATTGTACCGCGCACGACAAAATACGTGCAGGCAACTCGGACTAAAAGGACAACTTACCGTTGGCATGCTAAATGGCTACGCCGCGGTTAAAGATAAATTGACGATTGAAGAATATTATGAAAAGGTTAAGCAGAAAGAAATCTTTGACCCAACCGTTTCAGTGCAACAGAAAATAGGTTTTGAAATAATTCGACTGATGAAAGATTATCTAAATGATCCAACATGCGGAAATGCGGGGGCGTTGATAGTGCTGGACGCTGATCAGGTAATTTGAGAATTTGACAATTTGAGTGAGCAGCAACTAACCAAATATATTTTATGCCAACGATAAATCTAGTTACAAAAATTCCCGGCCCGAACAGCGAAGCGATCTTAGAAAGAAGAAGAAATGCATTGCCTGCAGGACTTGCTAAATCTACTGAAGTGGTTGTTGCAAAAGCTGAAGGCGGTGTTGTTTGGGATGTTGATGGCAATACACTGCTGGATTTTGCAGGCGGTATCGGGATGATCAATGTTGGTCATCGTCCGCAACAGGTTGTTGATGCGATCAAAGCCCAACTCGATAAATATATTCACACCTGTTCGCTCGTGACAACATACGAGCCTTACGTTGAGCTAGCAGAAATGTTGAACAGGCTTACGCCTGGAAGCTTTCCAAAGAAAACGTTACTCTGCAATACGGGCACGGAAGCGGTGGAGAATGCTGTCATGCTCGCAAAGTACTATACGAAACGCCCGGCAATAATTTGTTTTGAGGGCGCTTATCACGGAAGAAGTTTACTTACGCTTTCGTTGACGAGCAAGTATAGTTTGTTTAAAAAAGGATTCGGCTCTTTTGTGAGTGACATTTATCGTTTGCCGGCCCCAAACGTTTATCGTACGCCCGATGGAATGACAGAAGATGAGTATATACAATCGTGTATAAAAAACCTGGAGCATGCGTTTATTGCGCAGGTTGAACCAGAATCTGTGGCGGCGATGATCATCGAACCGGTGCTTGGCGAAGGTGGCTTTGTTCAAATGCCGGCCGCTTTTATGCATAAGATCCGGGAGGTGTGTGATCAGTATGGCATCGTTATGATAGCGGATGAAATTCAATGCGGTAGCGCGCGTACCGGGAAATTATTTGCAATTGAACATGCCGGCGTCGCGCCCGACCTTATGACGATCGCAAAATCGCTCGGGGCCGGAATGCCGGTGAGCGCAGTCGTTGGTAAAGCTCAGATAATGGACTGCACGCACCCGGGTGGAATTGGAGGAACGTATGGCGGCAGTCCCGTCGCGGCCGTTGCAGCTATCGAAGCGTTGAAGATCTTAAGTTCGAAAGAATTTTTGGAAAGGGCCGTGCATGTGGGCGAGTTGATCAAATCAAAACTTGATCGTTGGAAAGAGAAATTTCCGTTGGTCGGTGATGTGCGCGCAACTGGTGCGATGTGTATTGTTGAATTTGTAAAAGATAAACAAACAAAAGAGCCGGATATCGAGTTGCCGTTAGAAGTTTTGAAAGATGCGGTGGTTCATGGTATCATACTTATTCGTGCGGGATTGTACAGCAATTGTATTCGTCTACTGCCTCCAATAGTGATGACAGATGAGCAATTGCATGAAGGGTTGCAGGTGTTGGAAGATGCAATTGAAAGAGCACATGAGAAAAGAAAAAAATAGAACACGGCTAACACTGATTGGATGGATTTGCACGGATGTCTTTATA
>DASQJI010000415.1:0-1737 GCA_035631175.1 Parafilimonas sp. | reverse complement strand
TGCTATCGATAATGGCGGCACCTACCAACTCGTCCGCGCGGTCGCTCAGCGAGCGATAGTAAACAAGGATCGTATACGTATTCTCCGTTTCAGAATAATTACCCTCTGTGTCTGCGGTTTCGGTTAGATTTTTTTTATTGTGTGATTCCTTAGTTACATATGTATAGTAATAGTATCCTTGTTTCAACAACAAAGTCTTCTCAAATATTTGCTTATCGGCATTAAATGTCAATTGGCACTCTGCATTGTCGCAGTTACCGGTTGCAAGTTCGCCGATGATATATACCTGCTTGTTTTGAAACGCCTGTGCATTTTGCGGCACGAATTCAAAATGCACATTTGCATAATCGCCCTGCCACCATGGATTGTTCACGTCAGTTGCATCCACATGGTAAAATCCATTCAGATCAACATACGTTACATAGCGCAGATTGGTACGTTGCGGGTCCGGGTGCAGCCATAGATCAAAAGGTTTGGCATTGAAATCAACGCTGTCGACCCTTTCGCTCTGGAAACGAAAATTTCTCAGGTCGGCCCAGCGATATTCCCGGCCCGCCGGAAACACGCAGTTGAGGTCACTGCTATATTCGTAGATATTGCCCCGCATAAATGTTGGCTGAAGCCCCCACACTGCATTGTCCCAGCGAAAATTTTGAAGAACAACGACCTTTAATTGCTGCGGAGCGTTCATAATATTCACCTTCGTTTTGTCAACCGTGAACTGCACTTTTTGATGCGTTAAAAATAACTGCGAGTTATACGGCTCTGTGACCTTCGCGCCAATAGGAAGCACATTATCCAGCACGAGCAGCCGCCTGGCAAACGCAAGCTTCGATGTGTCGCCATTTAAATAAACTTTCAGCAAATAGTTGCCACTTCGTTTTGGCATACAACTCGGCTCCGGCAGTAAAGCCTGGTAATGCACGTATCTTGTCTTTGCAACCGAAGAAGAGCGGTATTGTCCCAGCCTGCCTTGCGTGAAACCAGTCAAAAAATCAAACGGACTCAGATCAGCAGGCTTCCAGTCGGCATCGCACAGGACGTAAGTGTAATTATAATTTTTCACGGTCGCATCAAGATCGTCAAAATGCAATTGCATTACTGTAGCGGCATTCAAAGGGATGATCGGGTAGGCGTCCTGGTCGGCACCCACGAACAGCTTGACCGTATGAATATTCGCCATGTAGATTCGGTCGGGTTCTTGCGCAGGAAGTCTGAGAAAAAAGAGCAGGGTTAATAAAGCAAGCAACGATGTTCTTTTCATTCTTTTGATAAAAGTAATTGCTCAAATGTAGGGAGAATTATGGAGCAATCGTCCGGTTCAGTGGGCATCGTTCGTTGCGTCGCACTACGTTCATCGTTCAGTTTTTCATGGCAACTTAAAACATCCAAAATGTAGTACCCTTTTACACACCGTTTCTAATCGCATCTCGTGTATCTTAGTTTCAAATCTCCGTCATGCAACGCAGAAAATTCATGCAGCAATCCGCTTTAGCCAGCGCTTCCATCTTAGCAGCTTCATCTCTCAAAGCAAACAACCCGCAAAACAATTCGGATACGTTTACACTGAACTATGCAATTCATGATGGTATGTTTGCAGAAACAGCCGGCAAAGATTTTCTCGATCAAATTCAATTCGCATACGACAACGGCTTCCGGGCTATCGAAGACAACGGCATGATGGACCGTCCTGCGGATGAGCAGAAAAAGATAGGAGACCTGCTCGCAAAGCTAAAC
>DASQJI010000414.1:0-2285 GCA_035631175.1 Parafilimonas sp. | reverse complement strand
TATAAGTTTAATTGAAGGTATTCGCTTCAGTCATCACCCAACTCAGCACGATCCGCTCAAAAATTCTTGAGCTAATGCCGAGCTCAATTGACGATCTTTTATTGAAAACAACTGGCAGCAAAAAATTATCGTTTTGTTTTTGGATAAAGTTGGAAAGTTGCATGTGTTCTTTAAAATCGACTCCACCTAAACTATACCATTTGAAGATCGCTTCCTTGGCGCTCCACAGGATTGTTTGAAGTTCTACGTTTGAAGTTTGAGGTTCAGCCAAAAATCCGTCCAGCCATTGCTTTTCGTTTTGATGGATGAACTTGTGACTGATGCGCTCCACCTTCGGCGAAGGAATTTCTATGTCGATTCCCACACGATGCGTTGAGCTCACGATTACTGCAGCATAATCGCCGCAATGTGAAATAGAAAAATGGTATTGTTCCCCGGGCAAATATGGTTTGCGTGTATCAGCGATCAAAATTTCATCGTATGGAAAATCCGGAATTAAATATTTCAACAAATACCTTCCGGCTAAATGCTGTAGCCGCTTGTGCGGATGCGTGATGTTTTGCTGCAAAGGAACTTCCGCAAGAAAAAAATCTTCAGCTTCTTCAATTTTCCAAATGCCCAGCTTCGTCGTTTGGTTGATTATATGTTGATAAAATAAAGACAACGGGAGATTTACGATTTTAGATTGCACCCGCCTAAAATTAAATTTTATTCGGGCAGGGATTTACGATTTATTTGCAACGAAATTCATTCGTTGGATTTCGATCGATCAGTCTGCGGGATAAATATTCTGTTGGTGAAGGCTGCGGGATTATTTCGGGCATGTTTGTTTTTAAATGGTCTCAATGAATGCTGCGTATTTGACGTGAAAAGCCCGCAACGAAGGGCGGCTGATCGTGTGCTGGCGTGATGACTTGTAACGAAAGCCCGAACTGAAGCTGCCAAAAGCGGAGAAAGATGACAGTCCCAAAATCGTAAAAATTGTACTCATAAATCGCACATCAAAATGATTCTTTCTGACAAACGGATCCTGGAAGAGATCGAAAAAGGGACGATCAAGATTGATCCATACGACCGCGAGTGTTTGGGCAGCAACAGCTACGACGTGCATTTAGGAAAATGGCTGGCTACTTACCGGGAACATATTCTCGATGCAAAAAAACATAACGAGATAGAATATTTTGAAATACCTGATGAAGGATTTGTTTTATATCCGCACATTTTTTATTTAGGCACCACGCAGGAGTACACCGAAACACACGCGCATGTACCTTTTCTGGAAGGCAAATCATCGACGGGCCGGCTTGGTATCGATATTCATGCAACAGCAGGAAAAGGTGATGTTGGGTTTTGCGGACACTGGACGCTGGAGATCTCTGTTAAGCAGCCGGTGAAAGTGTATAAAGGAATGCCGGTGGGTCAATTGATCTATTTTCCCGTGGATGGTGAGATCGAGGTAAAATACAATCAAAAGAAGAATGCGAAATATGCGCAACAACCCGAGAAGCCGGTTGAAAGCATGATGTGGAAGAACAAGTTTTAACCTTTATCAATCGCTTTCCTTTTAGCCGCGTGTTTGCCTGCAGCCTCCTCAATGGAATGCGTCGCTTTAATGTCTGACTCTTTTTTTGCCAACTGTGAGAGGCGCACATAAAACTTCTTAAGCGTTTCAAGTTCTTCCGGCGTAAGGTCCTCAACATCTATGAGCCGGTTACTCGCATCCGGGCTTGATGCTATCAGCTCATTTAATTTTATCTGCAGGGCGATGGTGTCTTTATTCTGCGATTGCTGGATAACAAACACCATTAAGAATGTGATGATAGTCGTGCCTGTATTTATTACAAGTTGCCAGGTATCTGAATAATCGAATATCGGACCGGTAACGGCCCACAAAATGATGATGACGCACGCTAAGATGAATGCTCCGGGCTTGCCTGTTAATTTTGTGATGGTGCTTGAAAACCGGTCGAAAAAAAGAGAAGCTCGCTTGCTGCTTTTTGTCTTTTTCATGTCGTTGTTGAATTTTATAATTAAGTTATAGGTGATTGCCCCGATGGATAACTACCTTAGGTTGAAATTACAAACAATATGCGCAAGTCATTTTTGCTGTTGCTTTTTGAGGTCGCGGTATGTGTTGCCTTTGCTCAGTCAGATACCTCTACGCTAGCAACAATAAAAAAATTTCAAAGCGAGCTTAAAACGGAATACGCAGATCCGTATCATTCTCCGCTGAGCGCAAAAGCAAGAAAAGATTTTAAAGGCATTCAATTTTTTCCTGTTAACAT
>DASQJI010000413.1:0-7811 GCA_035631175.1 Parafilimonas sp. | reverse complement strand
ACATAAAATGGCCACGTTTTTAGAAACGCGCTTACAAAACGGTTCCTACGACAGCATTTTCGACCCTGCTGACTTCGCCGATAAACTGACTGCAGATCTGAGGAGTATTTATTTTGATCACCATTTGTCGGTTCACTATGAGCCGGATCTATATGCGAACCTCAACAATACCACCGCCAAACAGGCTGACCAGGCGAAAGAAGAATTTGAGCGGGCTAAAAAAGCAAACTTTGGATTTGTAAAAGTTGAAGTATTAAAATCAAATGTTGGCTTTATAAAATTTAACCAATTCTACGCGGTTGATAATTACTCGCGTGAAACTGTTGATGCTGCTTTCAAATTCCTGGACCATACAAATGCCATCATAATTGATTTGCGGGAAAATATTGGCGGTGAACCTGAAATGGTGCAACTGATCTGCAGTTACTTTTTTGATCAAAAAGTTCACCTCAACGACCTCTTTGAAAGAAGAACCAACAAAACAACATCATTTGTTACAACGTCACTTCCCGAAACGGATCTTTTCAAAAACAAACCTTTATACATTCTCACAAGTCATGGCACGTTTTCAGCGGGTGAAGAATTTGCTTACGATCTGCAAACGCTGAAACGGGCCGTCGTTGTTGGTGAAACCACGGGGGGCGGCGCGCACCCTGTTGCGCCTTTTGCGATCACCAACGGTTTTGTCGCTTTTGTACCCTATGAAAAAGCAATTAATCCCGTCACTAAAACAAACTGGGAAGGAGTTGGCGTTAAGCCAAACATTGAGACGGGCGCAGATAGTGCTTTGGATGTTGCACTGTTTCATCTTTATGACAACATAACTAAAACGTCAAAGGATGAGCAGGAGATCGCGTCAGCACAATGGCAGAAAAATTTACTTGGCTTAAAACTAAACCCGGCAATCGTGGATGCAGCAACATTAAGAACATACACCGGAAATTTTGACGGGATCACGGTATCGTTTGAGAACGACACGCTATATTTTGTCACGGCAAAAGGGCACAAATCAAAATTAATCCCGTTGTCAGAAACCGTGATGAAAAGATCCGACGGCGATGACAATGACATTCAAATAGAATTCGTGAAAGATCAAAATAACGCGGCGAGCAAGATCGCGATCCATTTTAATGACGGAACATCTGAGTACTTCATGAAGAAAAATTGAAGTTGTTTGCAGCAAGCTTCGATTCGGATTAAAATAGAAACGCCGTACTCAACATGACGACGCTATACAATGCTCCCGCTGATCTTGTCTTTCTTAACACATCCAGGTATTCGACTGCCTGCCATCCGTTTGAAAATGATTCAAAAGTTTTCAAATCCGGAAAAGCGTTTGCAAAAAATCTTGAGAATTTGTCATTTTTAGGCCACCTTCAAAGCAAATACATCTGCTCATGAAAGTTTTTCACGCGGTCTTATTGTTGATCATCTGTTGTTTTGCGGTTGAGGTATCGGCACAAACGCTCAACGATAAAGTAAAACAATTCGTGCAGGCGAACAAGGATCGGATGATGGATGAATACACGAGTTTTGTTTCGATACCAAATGTGTCTGCAGATTCTCAAAACATCCCTTTGAACACAGCATTTATTCAAAAAATGATGCAAGACAAAGGAATTGAGAGTGAGCTGCTGCATGGGACAACAGCCGGTGTAAATCCGGCCGTTTATGGAGAAATAAAAGTTCCCGGCGCGAAAAGAACGATCGCGTTTTACGCACATTATGATGGTCAGCCTGTGAACCCGAAACAATGGGCGAATGGGCTGGAGCCGTTCAAACCTGTCTTCATTACCAATAGTCTTGAACATGGTGGAACGATCGTGCATCATGAACCGGGAGATCCGTTAAATGATGAATGGCGGTTAACGGGCAGGGGTAGCGCAGATGACAAAGCTGGCGTGATGACCATATTAAATGCTTATGATGCATTAAAAAGATCGGGTGTCACGATGACAAACAATATCAAATTCTTTTTTGAAGGTGAGGAAGAAGTTGGCTCGCCGCATCTTGATGAAATATTTAAAAACAACAAAGAAAAATTACAGGCTGATGTATGGATCGTTGTTGACGGGCCGAGAGACGTCTCGGGCAAAAAAACGATTGTGTTTGGTGCGCGCGGATATGTGAACATGGATCTCACTGTGTACGGCGCAAAACGTCCATTGCATAGTGGCAACTATGGTAACTGGGCGCCGAATCCTGCGATGCGGCTTGCGCAATTGTTGTCGGGAATGCAGGATGATAAAGGGAAAGTGTTGATACCCGGTTTTTACGACGACATGGTCCCTCTAACAGCTGAAGAAAAAAATGCGATCGCTGCAATTCCTGATGTTGGAGGAACGTTGAAAAAAGAATTGGGCGTAGCAGCGCCGGATGGCGATGGAAAACCTTTTTTGGAATTGCTAAGCATGCCTTCATTAAACATCGACGGCATTGAAAGCGCGAACACGGGAAAACTCGCAGCAAACGTCATTCCCGCCACCGCCGAAGCGTCGCTAAACCTGCGGCTTGTACCTGGCAACGATATGCAACGGCAGGCAAAAAAGGTAAAAGATTACATCGAGTCGAAGGGTTACCATGTCATTGATCACGATCCAACCGATGAAGAGCGGGCGTTATACGGTTATCTTATAAAAGTAAAAATCATTCCCGGCGGCTATGTCGCGCAGCGAACACCGATGGATCTGCCGGTTGCGCAAAGCGTCATCAAAGCAGTGCAATCAACAGTTGATTATGGTGTTCTTCTCAAGCCCATGATGGGAGGAAGCTTGCCGTTATTCTTATTTGAAACATATCTTAATTCAAAACCGGTCGTGATGCCTGTGGTGAATTATGATAATAATCAACATGCAGAAAACGAAAATGTGCAGTTGAAATTTGTATGGGAAGGTATCGGAACGATGGCCGCGATCATGGCTATGAACTGAGTTGAAAACAATAAATCATTTCTCGCGTGCTATATGTTATTTAATTGCATCAGCCACCTTTAAGGTTCTGTGGTAATGAATGATGTTGTGCTTGCTCCATCGGAGGGAAATGTTTAAATTCGGTTTGTCAACGTCTCCTTCATAAGGGGACAATTACGCACCGAAAACCTAAGACTATGCCTCAAGCTAACTTCGCTCTCTTTGAATTTGACCTGCAGTTAAATCAACTTAGTAACAACAAAAAACTTTCTGAAGGCTTGTCTGCTGTTGTGCTGATTGGCGATGAAGTTTGGACCGCCAACGATGAGACGATCGCTCTTGAACGCCTTTCGTGCAAAAACAGTAATGCAGGTGCAAATAAAACTTATTGTCAACACGCACATTTCCCTTTGGATAAATATCTCGCTCTTCCCGGTGGGGTGCAGGGAGAAATAGACATTGAAGGTCTTGATTATAGAGATGGCTACCTGTGGCTGATAGGTTCACACAGTTTAAGCCGGAAAAAGGCAAAAAAAAACGATGCTGTTGAAGAGAACTTAAAACGTCTTTCAGAAATAAGTAAGCCTGAAGAAATTCGGAATCGATATTTGCTGGCGCGTATCCCGCTGGTGGAAAAAGATGGGAACCGTGTTCCGGAAAAGCAAACGCAGCAAAATGGTATTACAAAAACGGCAGCGCACTTAAGGCTTGAGGACAATGGCAATCAGCTCACAGCGATGCTGGCACAGGATGATCACTTAAAACCATTCTTTGCGATTCCAAGCAAAGACAATGGTTTTGATATTGAAGGTCTCGCCGTAACCGATGACGGCCGCGTGTTTGTCGGGTTGCGCGGGCCGGTATTGAGAGGCTGGGCAATAATTCTTGAGCTGAGACCCGAAGGTGAGAACAATTCTTCTGTCTTCGAACTAAAAGATGTTGACGGAAACGCTGCGAATACAACATTATGCCGAAAACATTTTTTTGAATTGGGAGGCCTTGGCATTCGTGACCTTTATATTGACGGAACAGATTTGTTGATCCTCGCCGGGCCAACAATGGACCTTGATGGACCTGTCTCCATTTTTAGATGGAAGGAAGGCGTGAAAAAAACAGGAGTATCGTTTGTGTCGGCTAACAATAACAATGATGAATTGAAGAAGATCATAGATATACCTTATGGCTCAGGCGAAGACCATGCTGAGGGCATGACGTCGTTTTCGACGGTTGCCGGTAAAACAAATTCTTTGATGATCGTGTATGATCTTGCCGCCAAGGCCAGGCAAACAGCACCAGCTAATTTGATAGCAGATATTTTTGAGCTGGCGATATAAGGCATTGTTGATTTACAAAAAATGTTTTATCCTGTCGCCTGCCAACAAGGGCGATACCTTCAAGTTGAAAAAAATTCCGGATGCTTTTACGAAGGCCCGTGATATGAGAATTGATATACTGCGTAACCGTTCAATAATTTCCCCGCGATCAGGAACGCAAATTTCGGCAGTTTGGAAAGACCAAGTTGTATCGATGTTTTTATCGTGGGAACCCTGGCAAGCTGCCGGTAACCGTGCCTTAAAAACAAGTCAGCGGGATCGTTCATCATATCCGTGAATGAAGCGCCATGCGCTTTTATTTTGTTATGAAGAGGCTGGCCGAGCTTTTCAAAAAATTTCTTCGTCATCAAATCGCAGAAAACTACGTGCACTGCAAACAGCGAAGTGAGTATTGACAGTAATGCCTCCCGCTGTGGCATCGTCAGGTACATTAACACGCCCTCAATAATAATGACAACGTTCGGGCGGTTTCGGTAATTAGATAATTTATCCGCCAGCTTCTGTGTCTCAAAATCGATCGGAATTCGCACAAGCGGATTTTCGCATTCAGATACAGGTAATTTTTCATTCTTATATTCTATTACTCCGGGTTCATCTATTTCTACCCAGCTTCCTCCTGTAATGCGATACGCGCGGCTATCAAGTCCCGCCCCGATAAGGATCACCGTGGAATCGGGACGAGCAGATAACAGCTCTCTTAAATAATTATCGATAACATGTGCCCTTGCTATATTGCTCGCATTAGGCATTTTAAATTCTTTGAATTCTTCCCAGTATTGCAAGCCTTCGTCACTCATTAGTCGCTTTGCATAGTTATCACCAATAACAGGCCGCGCTGATTCTGCATCCTGCATGCGCACACCGCAACAATAGAAGGCTGTTTTGGATACTGGTTTCATGCGTGGTTGGCTTGTGATAAAAAAAACAAGATAAGTAAATTTTCTGCTGGAATGCGTGTGAGAGGTTTCCTCTAACATCATTCCTGATTCATTCGCATCCAAAATAATATCAGGCATTATAAGTGTGGCAACTCAAGACTCTGCTCAAAACAAAAAAAGCTCTATCCGCTCAACTGCTTTTGCGTAACATGCGATCGGCGTGATAAATGTCCCACTCAGGCGGAGCAAGGAATAACAGGATCAGAAGTATTGCTCTCGGCATCACGTGACTCAAATCCCAAATTGGTTCTATCAGCCCGTGGCCGAACGAAACGATCAGTAGATCTGCAGCCAACAAATACATAGCATATCGTCTAAACAAGCCGATGACGAGCAGAAAACCGCAAATCATCTCGGCGTAAGAGGTATAGTACGCGGACGCCCATATGAGCCAATTAGGAAGAAATGTTGATTCGAAATCTTTGAAGAACATTTCATACACTTTAGGAACTGTGAACATAAAGATCTTGCCAAATCCCTGCATCAGGAATATGATACCGAGTAGCATGCGGGCAAATAATATCCCGGCCGCACGTGGAGAATTATGTTTCATACTAATTGATGAATCGCCCACGCTAGTTGTGGTCTGAAAAAAATCACGCTCGTTTAAAAGTAATAAAATAAAAATCTATTTTCCGACCGGATTCAACAGTGTTAGGGAAAAAGATAAGCGAGAAATGTCAGGAAATTTTCGTCCGACCAGCACTGATCAGCATCGTCCTCTCCGAGACACGATGCTGGGCACCGATAATTGACTCCGCCGAAAACATACAAACATATTTCTTCACGTTCCGCGCAAGAACAGACCATTCAAGACTGCTGTTCAGCGCGCACCCATTCTGCTTCTCTCAACAAATCATGCACGATGGTGGCAGCATCAACAGCAGTTGTTTTACGCACATTTTGTCCCGCCGGCATAGGCAAAAATTTTTCCGCATTTTTATATTGATGAAGTCCCCTGAAAAAACCTGTAAGCAGTTGCTGCACCTGGAATTGGTTCACAGGCAATCCGGATGATTCAACAGTTTGAATGAAGTCATTGTCTATAACCCGAAACCAGCGACCGGTATACGATTTGGTAAGCGTAGTACTGGTATCCGTTCCTTGTTGAAGCAATGCCTTATACTTTGGATTCGCCGCACTTTCGTCGCAGCCAATAAAAGCGCTTCCCACCACTACACCAGCCGCACCCAAGATCATCGCTGCTTTTATCGCTCTGCCATCCGCAATGCCTCCTGCGGCCAAAACAGGTTTATCAACTGCGTCAACTATCTGTGGCAGTAAAGCCATCAATCCAACTTGTGGTATATCCTCACGTAAAAAAGTTCCGCGGTGTCCGCCCGCTTCGATTCCCTGCGCTGTTATGATGTCGATGCCTTTCCCGGCAAGGAACGACGCTTCCTCAACGCTCGTTGCAGTTCCAATTAACAACATGCCTTGCTTGTGCAGTGCGTTTATCGTGTCATCGCTTAACACACCAAACGTGAAACTCACCAGCGAAATCTTTTCACTGCACAGTATCTCCACCTGATCCTCATAGGAAAAAAATTTCCGTCCTTCGTATGACTGTGGTTCATAAGCCAGCCCATACCGCGCACAAAAGCTCTCGATCAAAGCCTGCATTTGACTCCATACATTCTCATCAATTGTAGCCGGACCTGCGTTCGCGAACAGGTTTACCGCAAATGGCCTGTTCGTCAACTGTTTTGTTTTTTGAATGAGTGCAAGCGCCTGGGTAGGTGGCAGACCGCCTATTGGCAGCGAACCCAATGCACCTTCATTCGATATGGCGGCAACCATTTCAGGCGTTGTAACGCCAAGCATCGGCGCCTGCACTAAAGGGTAATCGACAGACAATATTTCGGTTAAAGTGTTTTTCAGCTTCATGATGGGGCAAAGTTATTCAGCTTAATAACTTTGAATGATGAAAAAGTTTTCAAGAGCATTTCTTAAATGCGTAAACGAAACACAGATCACCAGCGTCCGCGCCGGAGCTGACAGAACAAAGTTTACGGGCATTTGGATGGTGGTAGTGAATGGAAGGATCTTTAGCCGTTCGTATTATGGCGCGGACAAAAGCTGGTACACAAGTCTTTTGGCCGCCGAATATGGCGAGATAAAATGCGCAAAAGATATTGTAGCCGTGCGTGGCATCAAACCGTCAGACCTCAAAGAGATCACTGAAGCGATCAACAAAGCTTACGAGAAAAAATATTTAACGAGACCCTCTAATAAGAAATGGGTGGATGGCTTGAACGATCCCGAAAGAATCGCGAGAACAATGGAATTTATCGCGACCTAAGGGTTGAACCGTTCGACAAAGGATTTACAATGAATAACGGCACAAGCGCTGTTGATATCTATCATCGGCAGGTTTGACATTGATCATCGGTTTTTAACTCATGATTTGTGAGTTTTATGCAAAAGACGATGAAAAAAGAAGTAACTCAGCATGCGCCACACAGCGCGGTATACGGGTTGGGATTTATTGGTGCCGCCGTTTATTACATCTCCAATGCAACAAGCTTTGGCCTTGGCATTCTCGGTTTTCTTAAAGCGATTGTATGGCCAGCGTTTCTTGTGTATGACGCTTTCAAGGCACTGAATGGATAGCGCGAAAATTTAGTTGG
>DASQJI010000412.1:0-2043 GCA_035631175.1 Parafilimonas sp. | reverse complement strand
GAAATGGTTGCCTATTACTATTCCGTCCTGGTTATCATAATTCGCACTCGCATAAAATTTTGTTTTGTCTGTGCCTCCGGATGCCGAAACATTCGTAGAATACGTGTGCGCGTCATAATTGAATGCAAGCTTTTGCCAATCAGTATTTATTTCGCCTGTACGCCAATCTGCGTAGCCGGAAATGTCGTCCATCGTTTGTTCGGCGTACACAGTCCATGAATCAGGATCGTTATAATCATATCCGTCAATATCATCGCTATTATGTGCGGCCTCAAGTAGTAATTCCACATATTGGGGTGCATTTAAAAAACCACGCAGATGTGTAGGCCTGTTGAAACCATATTGTGTATTTACCTCAAAGCTTGTTTTGCCAGCTCTGCCTTTTTTCGTTGTGATAAGCACAACACCATTTGAGCCACGGGAACCGTAAATCGCTTTTGCGGCGGCATCTTTTAAAATGTCGAACGATTCAATGTCGTTAAAATTTATATCGGCAAGCGCATTGCCTGAGTAAGTGTTATTACTGTTAATGGGAATGCCGTCAACAACATATAACGGATCATTGCTGGCAGCGAATGAGCCGGTGCCCCGGATCCGTATTTTCACGCCTTCGCCAACTTTGCCGCTTTCAGATTCTACAAACACCCCGGCGGCGCGTCCCTGCAACGTTTGCGTGAAGTTAGGCACCGGTATGTTTTCAATATCTGCCCCTTGCACTTTTGCGATGTTTCCTGTAAGCTTTCTTTTGGTTGATGTTCCATATCCCACCACCACTACTTCATTCAGAGCTTTGGAAGTCTGGTTGAGTGGGATCGTCATAGTGCCGCTCGTTATCTGCATCACTTTGTCAACATAACCGATAAAAGAAACCGTGATGGTCTTCGCCGCGCCGGACGCGACAATTGAGAAGCTTCCGTCGGGCAGCGACTGGGTCGCAATTTTTTCACCTGTTACCATAACCGTTGCGCCGGCTATTGGTGTGCCGGTCTGCTCATCAATAATTTTTCCCGTGACTGTTGTTTGGGCGAAGCTCATGGCACACAACAATGAACCCGCAATACTCATGATCAGTGTTCGCATAGAATGGTGATTTATGTGATAATTATAATTTCAAAAATATAGGCGCCGGGCTATGACAAGACACATCAGCCAAAATATTTTTAGCAACAATCGAAATCCGGCCTCCAAAAATCTGCGCCGAAAATTAATTTAAAAAAGGCAACCCTTTTCTTCTATTTTCTGTTTAATTTGAATATCTCAACATCACACATTGTTCACAAAAACCATGTTATGAAAAAAACATTACTCATTTTTGCGGCGATACTAACCGTTACCGCAAGTTTCGCTCAAACGAAACATAAAATAAAGGTTTCAAACTTTCAGTTCTCGCCTGCGACCACCAATGCCGTCGTGGGCGATATCATAATCTTCGTTTGGGTAAGCGGCACGCACACTACCACATCCACAAGCGTGCCTGTGGGTGCCAAGCCATGGGACACTGCGATGGATATAAATCACCCAAAATTCAAGTACAAGATAAAAGTTGCCGGTACTTATAATTTTCATTGCAATATTCATCCACTCAGCATGACCGGTAAAATAATTGTCAGCAGCCCGCTTGATGCAGCCATGGGAACATTTGCTCTCAATTGGGAAAACGCAAAGGCCGTTCTGACCTGGAACACCGATAAAGCAACAGACGCTTCCTATTTCTCAATACAAAGGAGTTTAGACGGCTCCAATTTTACTGAGATCGCAAAAGTGCAGCCGACGTCGTCGAATAATTACAAATACACAGATCAAACAAGCGCGCCTAGTAAATATGTTTATTACCAGCTTCAATTAGTGCAGAAGAGCGGGAATACACAATTGAGCGATATTAAGATGCTGACGAACCCGGGCGCAGTTTCAAAACTAATTACCAGCATAAGTCCGAACCCGATTAGCAGCCCGGGACATTTGATGCTGCAATTCAATGCAGATAAAGAAGGAAAAATGCTTGTGCAGCTTTACAATTCAGCTGGCGAATTGGTCAAGCAAACA
>DASQJI010000411.1:0-5435 GCA_035631175.1 Parafilimonas sp. | reverse complement strand
TTATCGGTTGGTACATCGCCAACCGGCGCTTGATAAAGTTCCGCTTTTCATTTTGTTTTCCGGAATAAACCAATAACGCACGTCATATCAACGTCGTTGTTGAAACAATTTATTTGTTGGGGCTATTTCATATTTGCGTTTGTGTTGGCGTAGACATGCGAGACACTTTGTTAAATTATCCAATTGAAATTTATCCCCGGTTCTGAGGTAATAGGATTATATTGCATGAGGTGCTTATTGATAACATTCCGGTGTCTTTCGTGGACTGGCTGAAAGAACTGAAATTGATCGGCTGTCATTTTTCTAAACAAAAAATAGCCAACAGATATAATAACATTTCATGCAATTAAATACCTATCGGCAGCCACCGTTTTAAAGTACTACTTTACAAACCTGGATGCAACAGTGGTGTCCAAACTTATATTTGAAAGGCGGATTTGACACGATAGCAACGCATTCCATTTACGCACAACGGTCGCGCATTTTATCACTAACAACTACAACCAACTCCGATTATATGTACAGCAAAATTTTCCAAAATTCCGATATCGATTCCCTGGAAACGGAGATCGATGTATTCTTAAAAGATCTTGAAGATATCACCGGGCAGATCATCAACTTAAAAATGTTTAGCCACGGCGGACAAACAACGGTGCTGATCGTATATAGTTGCTGGAAAAAATTATAGAGACGACCGCAGCTGCTAAGAATCTGCAATCTGGTAAGCTCCGCTTTTGTTACGGCTATAAAGGGATACGAAATACAAGCAAACGTTCTTTAGGATTCAGTAAACAGTTATCCCAAACCTTCAAGTGTATCGCGTCGCTTTTGTTTTAATTTTTTGAAGTGGGAAGGAGAAAGGCCAGTTACTTTTTTAAATTGATTTGATAAATGCGCTACACTGCTATAACGCATCTTCCAGGCAATCTCTGTAAGATTTAGTTCATTGTAAACAAGCAGCTCTTTAACTTTTTCAACCTTATTCAGTATGACGAAATGTTCAATAGTAGTTCCCTGTACCTCTGAAAACAGGTTGGCGAGATATGTATAGTTATAGTTAAGTTTTTCCGCTAAATAGTCAGAAAAATTCACTCGTTGTTCCTCGTCATCGTCATAATGGACCATTTCTATAATTACTTTCTTTATTTTTTCTATCAATATGCTTTTTTTATCGTCCATTAATTCCAGGCCTGATTTTTTTAATGCAAGGTCTAAGGTGTTGAGTTGTTCAGATGATATGTTTTCGGGTAATTCCACTTCGCCTAGTTCCACCGACGAGTATTTAATACCGAGTTTTTCCAGCTCTGCCTTTACAACCATCTTGCAGCGGATGCTCACCATGTATCTAACGTAGAGTTTCATTGGTACTCTAATATAGAACAAAAAACCAAAGTGTAGCGCTCTTTAGATTTTTCAAGTTGATCGTTGCTGCCCGCAGGTTGCCCATCGCGGACAGGGCAGGAGTGAGCGAGGATCCTAAAGAGGCAAAGACGCCTAATCTTTCGTGCAACAAATTATTTATTGACCGGTTTCGTTTTCATTAATTCGAGCCTGGCCTTTTGACTTTCTATCTCACTTTGCTGGTTTTTCTGATCATTTTGATTATTGGCCAAATCAGATTGCAACTGGGCGATCTTATTGCTTAGATCTTTTTCCTTGTGCTGAAGATCACTCAATTTTTTTTCTGCATCTGCAACATGGGCCTGCTGTATATCGATATCAGAATTATATTTGAAGGCATCAGTGCCTGCAACAAATCCATTGAGGAATTTCTGTGCTGCATAAAAAGTGGCAGTATCTGTTTCGGGGGAAACGAAGTTGTCATATCCTTTGCTTACCATCAGGTATACGGTTGATTGTTCTTTAATGCCAGTCGTTGCCTTAGCAACTTTAAAATACAGGTCCAGTTTCTGGTTGTTTAATTCAGGCAACTGCACGTTATTAAAAACGTAAAAGTCATTAGGGTGATTCGTTTTCCAAAAGAACATTCCCTTTGTTTGAGGATCATATCCTGTTTCTTTCAGTTTTTGCAGTATAGTGCCCTGGGCAACTTCTGTAGTGTTTGGAAGCTGTATGGTTAGAGCCGGTTGAACTTTCTCTTTATAGTTAATTGTTGTAAACGATGATTGTGCAGCGGCAGTAATTACAAAGCCGGCCAGCACCACTGTAAGTGTGATATTTTTTTTCATTTTAATTTTTTAGTGATTTAAACAGCCGCGAGAAACAAGGGAAGGAATTGTGAAGTTACGCTAATGCATGCCGTGGTTGTTACACAACCCTGAAAATATGTTACATAATTCACACATTTAGCAGGCGTTACTATAGTGAGGTCATTACGACTTACCTGGCAGTTTACGAATGTTGTTTTAGGACGAGCGCATCAAGGATTGGTCGTTTTCTTTCAAAATTTTTCGGAATGATCGGGATTCCTGGTTGTCTTTTCTTATAAATAAAATCTAACAGGTACTCGCTTTCCTTTTGCCGTGATATTCATATCTGAATTGTTCGTTGTTCAATATTTTGTCAATGCATATACGTGAGAATACATCATCTGTATAAATACCGGGAGCCTTTACAATTACTCCTTTAATATTATAGCTCCTGCAGTCGATAGCGTATAGGACCGGGTACTCGCCCGGGTCGGCGTGTTCAAAACAATGGATTTCCAAAATATCAAACTCGGCAAACTGAAGCTCATATTCACTGCAATAAATGCAATCATCTTTCAGCTTGAAAGTATAGGAAAAGCCCCGTTTTCTCAAATCAAATAGTACTCCGCTCACAGGTTTGAATTTTTATAACGAACGTTTTTCATAGCCCGCTTTTAATAGTTACAATCAATTTGAACCTTTCCAGTAGTAAAGCTCCGTAGGTTTTAAATTTGAAATGTTACAGAATTCTCTCAATAAGTTGTATTATTCACAGATAGAAGCGTTGCGGGCCGGCCCGATGGGTAAATTGAAAGAGGAACATATGAATTATGCAACTTCTTCTATGCAATTGTATAACATTTATCCAACTGAATTTCCGGAAATTGCACAGTATAGATTCTGAAAAATATTTGCTTACAACAGATGAGGTGGATGCCGCGAAATTTTGCGAAGGCGCTATTGTTTAAAAAAAAGGTCATGAAAAAGGAAGAAAAAATACTTGCTGTAAACAACCAGGAAGATGAGGATTTCGAAGGATACACATTATATCCGGAAAACGCAATTGACGATTCAAACATGAACAAACGGATAAAGAAAAATAATCCGGATCATAAAACAGCAGAACCAATTACTGATAAGTCTCACAGGCCTACAGATATTTTCCCGCTTACTATCGTTCGGAACACCGACAAATGATCCTTTGCAATTACAAATTCGTTTAGTTTAATTCTTAATTTTTGTACGAATTACTTGCGGAAAATTCAAAGGAAGTCGATATCCGTCACGCTTGGATTCAGAAGGGTTTCAATGCTCATGTGTTTTCCCAGTAATCCATGCTTTCCATTAAATGCAAAGGAGCAGGAATTTTAGGGCATTTATTTCGGTAAAGGGGTCGCTTTCCATAATAAGTACATTCTCAAGAGGAGGGTATTCGAATATCCTTGAATGCAGTGATATTTGGGCATCAATTGGTTTCGTGGGCATACGTAAACGTGCGTTGCGTATGGTTTCGCCATCGATTTGCAATCGATTTATTATTCTTTTTTTAAGCCGTCAAAATAACCTTTAAGGTTTTTTCTCTTGCTGCATTCTGAAATGTATCGTACGCGTTCAGTATATCTTTCAATGCGAAACGATGCGTGATGAGTTTGGACGGATCTAATTTTTTGGAAGTAACCGTTTTTAGTAACATGGGAGTACTTACCGTATCCACAAGACGTGTCGTAATAGTAATGTTCTTTGACCATAATGTTTCAAGGTGCAGGTTAACACTTTTACCATGAACACCAACATTGGCAATATGCCCTCCCGGTGCTATAATTGATTCGCACAATTCAAATGTTTGAGGAATACCAACCGCTTCAATAGCTACGTCAACCCCTTTTTTTCCAGTCAGATCCATTATTTTTTCAAAAGCATTTTCATTACTGCTGTTAATGGTTTGAGTGGCTCCAAAAGTTTTGGCGACATTCAAACGATTGTCATCAATATCGATCATGATGATTTCTGCCGGCGTGTAAAATTGGGCCGTGATCAGCACTGCCAAACCAATTGGACCTGCACCTACAATTGCCACGGTATCGCCTGGCTTTACGTGTCCGTTCAAAACACCGCATTCCAGGCCAGTCGGTAAAATGTCACTTAACATTACTATTGCCTCTTCATCGGCATTTTCAGGTATGTGATAGAGACTGTTATCCGCAAAGGGGATTCTTACATACTCAGCCTGGGTACCATCGATCAAGTGGCCCAATATCCATCCTCCTTTTTCGCAATGAGAATACATTCCTTTCTTGCAATATTCGCACTTACCACAGGAAGAGATACAGGATATTAAAACACGATCGCCTTTTTTAAATCCCGTAACAGCGCTGCCGACTTCTTCAACTGTGCCTGTGCCTTCGTGTCCTAAAATACGGCCATCGGTGACTTCGGGTACATCGCCTTTCAGGATGTGCAGGTCAGTTCCGCAGATAGTAGTTTTTGAAATTTTTATAAGCGCGTCGGTCTGCTCAATAATTAGCGGTTTTGGTTTTTCTGCCCATTCTTTTTTACCGGGACCATGATAAACTAAAGCTTTCATTTTTTATTATTTTTTTGTTGAATTATGTTACGAAGAATAAAGATGTCAGGCACTTTAGAAATGACCACTTAAATCTCAGGAACAATAAATTTTGCACTAATCCTTTGAACTCAGGATGCTAAAAGCCGGGTTTGAAAAGTTTGGCCTGTCGCGTGACTCTCAGCAATAAAGCCTGAGTTGATCAGAAGCTCAAGTTGCGTTCGCAGCATTTTATAATCGCCCGTTTTTTTAATTAGGGCTTTTGCACCCAGTTTATAAAGAAAGTCTTCCTGGCAGGTATCGGTTGAAAGAATGACAACCGGTATGTGTCTTAGCTCCGGCGTTTTTATTATTTCTGCCAAACATTCAAGTCCATTCATCACCGGCATATCAATGTCCATAAAAATGATATCCGGAAGCGTGAGATGATTATTCAGCCTGTTGAGAGCCTGCCTGCCGTTATTAGTTATCGCAATCAACGATGCATTTTCTATTTCGCCAATAGCTTCCATAAATAAGGCCTGGTGCTCCATATCATTTTCAACTAATAAGATAACCTTTGGTCTCTTCATGCATCAACTTGTTAATTACGCGACTACTTTCGATAATCGTAGAATCATTCTTGAAATGGTAGCTCGCATTGAGCTCCTTTTCATAAATACCGAGAAATTTTTCGCATCTACTGTTTCATTACCTGAACCCTGTAAACTTTGTTATCTGTC
>DASQJI010000410.1:0-2421 GCA_035631175.1 Parafilimonas sp. | reverse complement strand
GATAAGTTTCGCGTCGAGGTGTGCGGATAAGTTTGAAGTTTGATGTTTGAAGTTTGATGTTTGAGCCTGCCCGTTTGAAGTTGTGATTACTTCAAGAGATAGCGTTCCGTTATTAAGTTCGATAGCTTTTGTGTCAGCTTCAATTAAAATGAGATCGGCTTCAGTGGCAGCGTTGGGCGCGATGATCAGCCACTTGCGATTTCGAATTATCCGGTGAGAAGTTGATTGCACGTAACTGCTGTTCTCTGCGGTAAATAATTTTTTAATCTCGGGCACCTGGTGAGCATGAAAACCATATTCCCTAATGATCTCCCAAATAATTGTGTCCAGCGGTTCGGCACGCTGCAGTTTCAGAACCGGAATATGAACCTCATTGCCCTTAATTTCCAGCAGTTTCTTTTTTTGTAATTGGATTGCCTGTCGATATAATTCGGCAGCATCGGCAAAGCGACTAATATTTCGCTGCAGGTTGTCTTTTGCCTGAGGAAAATGTGTTCCGATCGCGGGCAACAATTCATTTCTGAAAAAATTTCTCGTGTATTTATCTGAAGTGTTGGATGAATCTTCCACCCACTTAAGGTTATTATCATTTGCGTATGCTAAAATATCTTCCCTGGCAGCGAAGAGTAGTGGCCTGATTAGTTTTCTTTTTTTGTCGTACACCGGAATTCCGGTTAAACCATGAATACCCGTGCCGCGGAAGAAAAACATCAGCATCGTTTCAATATTATCATCAGCATGATGGGCTGTTAAGACAAAGTTTGAAGTTTGAGGCTTGAGGTTTGACGTTATCAGTTCAAAGAACCATGTGTAACGGAGTTCTCTTGCGGCTTCCTGGATGGACAATTTCTTTTCTTCAGCGTACGATTTTGTATTAAAACTTTTTACAAAAATTTCCTTGTTGTACTTTGTTGCAAGGCTTCTTACAAATTGCTCGTCTCTTTCACTCTCGTCGCCCCGTAACTGAAAATTACAGTGTGCAATACAAAAGTTGAAGCCGGTTTTGGAAATCAGATCCATCAGGACTACACTGTCTAAACCACCACTGACTGCGAGCACAAGGTGACAGTTGGCAGTTGACAGATGATGGAAATTGTCCTTCCAATTTTGTTGAAATCGTTCTAACAAGTTCATCATTCAATTGATGGCAGTCAGTTAGCGCATTGAAGACACCAAATCCTAATTGCTAATTCCCAATTCCTACTTCTTCTTCTCCTTCTCCCATGTGTCCTTTAACGTAACCGTTCGGTTGAAGATCATTTTCTCTTCGTTCGTCTCTTTATCCAAAATAAAATAGCCTTTTCTAAGGAATTGATAGCGTTCATTGAACTTTGCATTTTTCAAAGCAGGTTCCGCGTAGACCGCCGGCACAATCTGCAGCGAATCGGGGTTGATGTAATCTTTGAAATTTCCCTCTTCACTGGACGGATCTTCAACTTTGAACAGCCTGTCATACAAACGCGCTTCGACAGTAATAGCATGTGGTATGCTTACCCAATGCAGCGTTCCCTTAACTTTTATGTTTGAGGCATCATGGCCGCTTCTGCTTTCCGGAAAATATGTGCATCTGACTTCCGTGATGTTGCCGGTCTCACCTTTCACCACTTCATCGCAACGTATAATGTAAGCGCCCTTTAAACGTACCATTCCGCCCGGAAAAAGACGGAAATATTTTTTCGGTGGATCTTCCATAAAATCTTCCCGCTCGATGTACAACTCTTTACTAAAAGGCACATCCCTGAAACCACCGTTAACATCCTCTGGGTTATCTTCGATCGGTACATATTCGCCTTCAGTTGTATAATTCGTGATCACAACTTTCACCGGGTCGAATACAACCATCCTTCGCATCGCGATCTTATTCAGATCTTCTCTCACACAAAATTCCAGCAGGCTGAGATCTGCAACGTTTTCCCGTTTCGCGATACCGACCCGCTCGCAAAAATCCCTGATCGCTGCGGCAGTGTATCCACGCCGTCTGTATGCGCTGATGGTGGGCATGCGCGGGTCATCCCAGCCTTCAACATATCCTTCATTCACAAGCTGCAACAATTTGCGTTTGCTCATTACAGTGTAACTCAGATTGCGTCGTGCAAATTCGTACTGTCGCGACGGAAATATTTCAAGCTTCTCAATAAACCAATCATACAAGTCGCGATGCGGTACAAATTCGAGCGTGCAGATGCTGTGCGTAATTTTTTCTATGGAATCACTTTGTCCATGTGCAAAATCATACATCGGGTAAATGCACCAATCATCGCCGGTGCGGTGATGATGGGCGTGCTTAATGCGGTACAACACGGGATCGCGCATTAACATGTTTGGATGTGCCATATCGATCTTAGCGCGCAACACACGTTCACCGTCGGGGTATTTGCCTGCCTTCATTTCCGAAAATAAACGGAGATTTTCTTCAATGGT
>DASQJI010000409.1:0-9730 GCA_035631175.1 Parafilimonas sp. | reverse complement strand
ACATTTTTCTGTTTTTTCGAGGAGTTCTTCACCTGTCTTAAAAGGACGGAGTGGTTGCACATTTTCCGGCTCCGCTTCAGTATCCCATGGTCGGAGAACATCCAATCCAAGTTTCTCTTTTTTGTGAAGGTTGATCTTTTCCACAAGAGGCAGCACATGCAACTTTACTGCTTCATGAAACTGGAAGCAATCTTCTTTGGTATAATCAAACCGACCCATTTCCGCGAACTTATAATCGCGGTAATTTTCAAAGCCGGCATTCTTCGCTATTTGATCCCGTTTTTCGATGAGCTGTGAGTACAGATCGTTCAATGCATCCTTATCCTGTTGCCGCCGTTCCATCACTTTCCGCCACACTTGCTCACGCAGGTTACGGTCATGATCCTGCAGAAATTTTGCTGCCTGTTGTAATGTGTATTCCTGGCCGTTTACTTCCACCGTCATCGCACCTGTTATCACCCCGTACTTCTGCTGCATTACGCTCAACTCGGCCTGCACCGGGATGTTTTCTTCGCGAAACAGTTCGATGCTCTTTCTCACGTTGCGCAGGTACGTAAAATATTTTCGCTGGTCGAGTCTTTGGGTGAAAGGAGAGTTAATGAGTTTCTTGTTCAACGCGTCGGCGTACGGTTGCAATTTCGGCTGGATCTCCATGCAGAAATAAGTGAAAGCTTCTTCCAGCGATTTATTTGTGGTGTCGCACGTCATCCGGATCTGGCGCCAGCATGCATCTTCACTTACAACCGCCTCCAGTTCACTCATGTCTCGCATCCATCGTTCAAGATCTTGTTCCGACGCAATGCTTCTTTCGAGTAACTCTTTAAAAAATGGTTCGAGTGCTTCCCATGTCGTTACCGTAAAATCGTTTGGGATATAGTGTCTTTCTATTTTTTTAATGTCTGCGGTTAATTCCATCGCAAAAGTTTAAGGTGCCATCCGGGTAAAGCGAGATTCTATTTCAAGACAGTCTAATCAACACTTCTTTGTTACCCGCATGACTGCGGTAGCAATTTATTTTTTTGTGATTTTTTCCCTGGCGCCCTCCGTTTCAGATTTCTTTTTGGCAGCGTCTCTTTTCAGCGAGCCGGTGGGAACTTCACTTTCAATTTTCTTTTCTTTCTCTGTATCCACGCCGATCTCAGAACTTATTGCAGCGGCGTTATTTTCCTCTTCGGTGCTCTCCTTCTTTTCTTCGCCGTCTACAGTTCCTTTTTCGTCCTCGTCGCTCAGTTTGATCTCTACATTATTCTTCTTCAGCACATCGAACCAGCGCACCATTTTTTTCATATCGCTTGTGTATACGCGTTCGAAATCCATATCCGGGTACACCTTCTCGAAATATTTTTTTACCGCGGCCCCGTCCTTTTCAGACGGCAAAGGTTCTTTACTTTCTTCCATAACATGGAACACATCAGCGAGATTCACGTTATCACCGCCTGTGTAAACTTCAATGCTTTCGATATGAGAAAAGTTGTGGGTACGCGAAGAAACGAAACGGGTGCTGTTATCTTCAAGGGAGCGAACAATAGCGCCGTCTCCTTTACTCGCGATCAATTCAAATAACCCGCTTAAACCGGTAACAGATATGAGTTTGGTGTATTCCATGCAAAAATTTTTAAGGTTTGCAAGATAACAGAAATGAAGTTACTGAATGCTTAAACTGCAGGCAGAGTAAACAATTTACCCACGTACCTTTGCGACCATGCCGCAAAAGCCATCTCTGCACACGCTGCTTTCCCCGCGACTATTAGATCTCTATGACGTTTCTGAAAGTATCGTTGTGATCATCGATGTGTTTCGCGCTACCTCGACCATTGCTACCGCCTTGTATAACGGCGCTGAAAAAGTGATCCCCGTTGCCGATGTGCAGGACTGCATCGATCTTGGAACAAAATTAAATGCGATCACCGCCGGCGAACGTGACGGGAAAATTATCGAAGGACTTCAACATGGTAATTCCCCGGCAGAATATTTCCGTTCGTTTGTTGAAGGACAAACGCTGGTGCTCACCACAACAAACGGAACGAGGTTACTTCACATGGCATTGAACAAAGGCGCGTCACAAGTGATAACCGGTTCCTTTCCAAACTTAACATCGGTTTGCAATCACCTGCTGGCTGCCCGCAAAAACATCATCCTTGGATGTTCGGCCTGGAAGGACAGGTTCAACATGGAAGATACTCTTTTCGCCGGCGCAGTCATCCATCGTATCAAACACCAATTCACTGTTCATTGCGACAGCAGCCTGATGGCGGAAGACATGTATTGCCTCCACAAAGATGACCTCTACGAGTTCGTTCAAAAAACCACTCACTGGCACCGGCTCGCATCCTACGGGTTGGAAAAAGACCTGCAGTATTGCGTTAGTCCGGATGTGGCCGACGTTCTTCCAGTATACCGTGAAGGCGCGCTAATCGCTAATTATTAACAATCATTTCATGCTTCGTTTTCACTCCGCGTTTTATTGTTCGGTGCAATGAAGTATTTTTGCTACTTGCTTTTTTCAGAACCGGATTCTGAAACTTTTTTAAATCCCCTGCCTGCACGACGCAGCCAGGCAGAAACGTAAATCGCACATTAGCTTGGCTCTTCCGCACTTAATAAAATATATATACAATAACGGCACAGATGAAGTAATACGGCGCGGAAAAAAGATCTTTTCCCTGGGATATGTTGAGGTCATCGAAACTGATGAGTTGCTTGGCTCGATAGTCTTCCGCGTGAGGGATGATGCTTACAACACCTTTTACAAGATTTATATTAGCCGGTATAACGATCTGCAGGCGATCTCTGTCAGGTGCAGTTGCCCTTACAACCTGGGTGATATATGCCGGCACGAAGCGGCTGCACTATTTCGTTTACAGGAATTGGTTGACAGTAATCAACTGGGTGAAACCGACACTGAATTCAACCAGCAGCATACTGTAATAAAAATGAAGCAGCTGGAAATACGGTCTTTAAAGTTGCTTTCGGCGCCTGATATCCTGCCTGCTGCGGAAGATTATTTACGCAGTCATAAGGCAAATATCCTTGAAGCAGCTAACGACCTCGTAAAAGCTGAAATGACGTATGAAGGACGGGATTATTTGCTGCAGATCCGGCGCAATGACGACCGCACTTTTGATACGAGCTGCAATTGCACATCCGAAACTAAGCACCCACTGTGCCTGCACAAGACGATCCTTTTTCTTCAGCTTCTCACGAGCTACGGCCCAACGTATTTCGACAGTATAAGCAACCGCGACCGGGAAAAAAATAAATTACTGGCTTTATATGGTTACACGACCGACGATGATATTGAAGGAAAATTTGAATTCACGTATCGCGAGGGAAAACCATTCCTGCGCGTACTTGATCCGTCGATTAAACGCGTAATTGCCCCGCCGGTTGAGCAACGAAAACCATTTTTTGTCCCGGTGCAGAAGGAAACGCAGGTTGAGGAGAAGCCGGCTGAAGTGTTCCCACGTCAGAAGTTGGGTTTCGTGCTCCGATATGATGACCAGCAATATCCGTATGCACAGGTTGATGTGGTTAAAGGTGAGGCCGATTATGCAAACAAGGAATTCACCGGGAAAGTAGAAAGATTGGACCTTACAAAATTTGTGAACACGGAAGATCTTGATGAGGACGATAAAATGCTCATTCAGCATGTTCGAAAACTTTTGCCAGCCGAAGTAACCCGGTATCTCAACCGCAACTCGCCATTCAGCGGTATATGGGAAAATATTATCCAGCAGCACAATGACGAGCTTCCGGAGGAAACCCGCCACCTGATCATCGAATACCTGTTGCCGAAATACAAGAAATTATTTTCTGAGTTGAGTGAAAGCGAATTTGTGTATACGCTGCCTTACCGGAAGCCGTTTGTTACCGGCAACCTGCAACAGGCCGCCTTTTCAAATCATTACATACAACCTCAATTCGTTGTTTCTTATAACGAAAATGTTTACGAGGTAAGGTGTTTCGCAAAGCTCATCGATGCAGTGGTACCGGTTGAAGAAAATGTTATCGCTTCTCCTTTCATACTTCAATCAGCGAACACTTTCTATCTCTGGCAGAATGCAGAAGATTCGTTGCTTGCAGAGCGGTTCCTGGCGAATGGAAAGATTGTTATCACAGAACAAGACTGGAATCACCAGTTGCTGGAATTTATCTTGCCGCTAACAAAAACCTACGACGTTCAGTTTAACGGGATACGCAAAGAAGAGATAAAAAACATCAGGCCTGATATCAGGATCCTGTTGAAGGAAAAGGGAGATTATCTTTTATTTCAGCCCTATTTTAATTACAACGGTTACGATGTAAAGCAACGCGATAAAGAACGCATCATTATTCCGTCTGCCGGCAAGCTTATCATCATTCATAGAAATGCCCAGGCCGAAATGGAGTTGGTTAGAAAGATCGAGAATCTTCATTCGTCATTTATACGGCCTGACAATTCAGACACGCTTGCATTAAAAGGAACTGATGTTTTAAAAAACAACTGGTTCTTTTTGTTCGCCGACACGATGAAGGAAATGAACATCCCTGTGTACGGATTTGATGCATTGAAAAAATTCCGTTTCAACACGGCCAAACCAACAACTAAAATTTTCATTAGCAGTAATACCGATTGGTTCGACGCAAAAATCGATATTCATTTCGGCGATCAAAAAATTACCGTAGCTGATGTAAAAAAAGCTTTAGCGAATAAGCAGCAATTTGTTCCGCTGCAGGATGGAACACTTGGTATTTTGCCGGAAGACTGGATAAGGAAATACTCGATGCTGTTTCGCGTAGGAGAAGGAAAGACAACCAATATCAAACTAAGCAAATATCATTTCGGAGTTATCGAGGAATTGTACCAGCAGCGTAATGAGGAAGAGTTATTTTTTCAACTGGAAAAGAAATATGAGCGTTTGAAGGAGCACCACACAATACGGGAGATCGAACCTCCTTCGCACCTGAGAACCGTTTTGCGTCCATACCAGGTCTCCGGCTTTCATTGGCTGAATTATTTGAATGAAGTTAATTGGGGCGGAATTCTTGCAGATGATATGGGCCTGGGGAAAACGGTGCAGGCATTATCGTTCCTTCATCACTCGAAAGAGGTAAACGGATCGTTGCGGGCGCTGGTTGTATGTCCCACAACACTGATGTACAACTGGGAGAATGAAATAAAAAAATTTACGCCCTCGCTTACCTGGCTCATTCATCATGGAAGCGGAAGATCACAACAAACTGTACAGTATGAGAACGCCGACATCATCATCACCACGTATGGCACATTGCGCAGCGACATTCAGCTTCTTACTGCTTCTGTATTCGATTATGTGATCCTCGATGAAAGCCAGGCCATAAAAAATCCGCAGAGCAAAGTAACAAAAGCTGCCGGCCTGTTGAATGCTAAAACGCGCTTATGCATGAGCGGTACACCGCTACAGAATAATACATTCGATATGTATGCGCAGATGAATTTTTTGAATCCTGGAATGCTTGGCAGTATGGAATTCTTCCGGCAGGAATTCGCAATACCGATCGATAAGTTTGGAGAGAAGGAACAGAAGGACCATTTGCGCAAACTTTTATATCCATTTATTTTAAGAAGGACAAAGGAGCAGGTGGCGAAAGATCTTCCTGAAAAGAGCGAGATGATCCTCTTCTGCGAAATGAGCGATGAACAGCGGAAGATCTATGATGCATATCGAAACGATTATCGCGATAAGATCCTCGGTACCGTAGATGATAAGGGTGTGCAGAAATCACAGCTCACGATCCTTCAGGGATTGATGAAGCTCCGGCAGATATGCGATAGTCCGGCCATTATCAAAGAGGAGGAACAATATCCGAATGTATCTGTAAAGCTGGAAGAACTTGGCAGGGAAATATCTGAAAACATCGGCGATCACAAAGCACTGATCTTTTCTCAATTTTTGGGCATGCTCGCATTGATAAAAGAGCGCATGAAGGAATTGGAAATTGATTATGAATATTTCGACGGCAGCACTTCCGCTCCCGATCGCGAAAAAGCTATCCAGCGTTTTCAAAATGATGACAACTGTCGTGTCTTCTTAATTTCTTTAAAAGCCGGTGGCGTAGGTTTAAACCTTACTGCTGCAGATTATGTATATATCGTGGATCCCTGGTGGAATCCCGCAGTAGAGCAGCAGGCGATAGATCGTACACATCGAATTGGACAGACCAAAAATATTTTTGCTTACCGGATGATCTGCAAAGACACTGTTGAAGACAAGATCCTAAAACTCCAGGAACGCAAACGTGCGCTCGCCGCCGAGTTGATCACAGATGACGCAACATTTGTGAAGAGCCTTTCAAGGGAAGACGTAGAATACTTGTTTAGTTAATGAGAGTCCTCGCATCGCGTCGTGTCCTTATCAAAAGCAAAAAGTGTTATCAAAGCAGATGACGCTTTAAACTAGCCTCCAGGGTGAGCCACGTTCAACGCAAAAGCATGTTTAATGTGCTCGATACTATTGAAGGTGACAAAATTGATTTTTGGATACTGAGATGACCCCTTTGACAAAAGCAGGTTTCAAAGGAAATATGAAGAGAATGCATTTGGATTCAAAATGAAACTATCAACGCTGGAAGATACAATATTAGCGAAGTTACGATGGGCAAATCTCTCCGGAGGAAGCGAAAAACAATTTACCGACGCGTTACGCGTATATGAACGGATTAGATATCTCCTATTTGGAAACTTGGCGGTGAATCTTGTTCTTGAAGAAATGTGGCACAAGATTAAACAACAAGCTGATCCTATAACGTAACTTTTTTTGCGCTAATTACTTTTCTCCAACAAAAGCTTCTGACTGCTCAGATCATATAAACCATCCATGAGCTCAACAAGTTTGGGCCAGTTGGCTGCAGGTTCAAAATTTGATGCGAAGGATTGTTTTATCGTAATATGAACGGCCGTATCATCCGCTATTGCAGAAGCCGTTAAAGAACCTGTTTCATTGTTAAGGGTTTTGCTGAAATTTTCCAGGCCCTTCACCTTATATCCATGCGGAATGCTCACAGTCACATTATAGGTGCATATTTGCGCGCATGGCGTATATACATCTATCGTGCGGGTACGGTCCTTTTCATCCAGCTTGTTGAATGAACCAATAAGCTTACCGGCTTCAAGAATATAGTTGTTTCCGGCACGCTTCACGAAATTGTCCATGGTGAAAGTCGTATGGTACGCGAATTCAGCGTTGAACATCCCATTCTTTTCCACCTCATACGAGGCAAGCTGTTTCGCCTCCTGGTCATAACGGTCTTTGATCTCGTCTTCGAAATAAGATTTTGATCGCGTTCTCTCATGTGCGAAGGCAGCCGTGAATTCATCAACAAGTTTCTTTTGCTTTTTGTCATCCGCGAGCCGCTCTGTCAATTTTTTTTCGTTCACGGCGGTTGCAAGATCCGCTTCCATGTCTTCCATCAGCATTAACTCCTTTTGTGTGTAATGCCTCATGTATCCTGTCAGTTCCGTAGAACGATCTATTTTCAATTGCTGCATGCCGGTGGCATCAAAGCCCACGTTTATATTCTCTGTTCGTGTGTTCTTTTCCGGACCATCAACCGGAACTTTTATTGTGCCACTTTGTTCATACGATAAGTGTTTCGCATCAACGTCGGGTTTGAACACCAGGCCCTGCTCACCCTGGAACCATACAGGAATTTCATTGAACTGCGTTACCACATCATAAAAAGCAAGCCAGTATTCCTTCTTTAGCTTTACGTGGATCAGCGCACTGAAATCGCCGATCTCCATCACATCTTTGAGCTTATTTGACGTGCGGGGGCACAACAAAACAATGTCGTGGTCAATACCGATCTTCCGCAGCATTCTGCTCATGCTGATAGCTCCGTACAGGCTGTTTGCAGTTGCATAATTAATGTCATTACTCATGTCGATATCATGCGTCGAGAACGAACAAAAGATCTGGTATCGCCAGGCTTTGTACAAAACTTTGATCACGCTGTCCTGAGGCACGGCCTTCATTGCCCGTTCACCGCCGAAATAAGTTGCAGTAATGTCATAGGGCGAATAGTCGATCGACATTGACGGGTTTTGCAAAATCGTTTTAAACTGGGTAAGAAGATCGTCGCTCAACGAACCATGTTTCACTTCGCCGCGGTTGAAATGCGTTGATGCGTCGTCTTTCTTTGTAACAAACATGTATTGAAGCGATATATAAGGATATTGCCTGTACGGTGACGCAAATACACTCGTCTGCAGTTTGGGAAGATTTTTTTCCTCGATCGACAAAATAATATTGTTGTCGTCGTCACGGCTTTCCTTTAATGCCGGGGCGCCATTGGCCGAAACATATTCCACCCCGCTCTTTTCGTCTAACTGCAATCGAATCCCCTGGTACAATATCGGGTAATCGCCGCCGAGGAAAAATGTATATGGGCCCTGCACCTCCGTAACATATTCCTGCAATTTCTCTGTACACAAATAATAGTCAAGTATATCGCCAACCTGCAAATCAGGAATCGCGATCTTACCATCCTGCCGCCTGGTGTCGTCCTTTGTTAATACTTCTTCATCGGTATTCACCATAACCTCTTTCCCATTCGGCTTGATGATCTTCGCACCCACGTAAGTGTCCATCTTATTGTAAACTTTGATGAACAAAGCCGAAACAGTTTTATCTAACTTCTTTTGATATTCCAGCGTGGAGTAATCGTCTAAGGCCGCTTTGTCATTTATCTTAACTCTTTCGTGAAATGTAGTTTGATAGAACATCCGCTGTACGGTAGTTAATGCGGCAAATTTCAGTCTCGCCTTTGAGCTATTAATAACGTTGAAGGATGTGGCGATGATGACAGCGCTCTCATTGTTCATTTCTGCAGGTATTGTTTTCACAGAAAATGCCTGCGGAGCATTGTTCCAGATCTCGGCCTGGACCTCCTGTGATCGTTGCCGGTATGCTTTCTCATCCTTTTGCGCATCGAGTTGTATCACAACAAAGGCTAGTAACCCGGTAAGGAGAAATTTCCCTCTCATAAAAGTTATTATTGTGCAGTTAGTACAAGTTGCTGGTTATATGCCTCGGTGAGCCTGGCGACGTCGGCATTCCACTGCTTAAAATTCTGTTTTGAAATGCGTGTGCTTTTCAAAGCAATGCTCTTACGATATACAACCTTGCCTGCAGTTTCTATATAATTTATTTCAAAATCATAGTCATTGTTATTGATCGACAAATTCGCGGGTAGCGAGGTGATCTTGTATCCCGATGGTATCGTTAGTTCTGTGATGCGCTCAACATGTGTTTTGTAAGGAAAAAGATAATCGAGTTCCCGCGTGGAATCAAAATCGAGGCCGTTCAGGTCTTTTTGAAAGTCCAGATCAACATAATAATCTTTACCGAACGACGATACCGCATTGTTGTGCGTTAAGGCATACGTTGCAGTCAGATCACCATCAATATTGTTTATGTCAGAAGTTACGAGGTTATTGATCTTATAGTCGCCATTATCTTCCGAAAGATATTTTTTCAGCGCGTCCTCCGATTTATCTTTCCTCGTCGTGTTCAGGTGATACAAAATATTTTCCTTTTCTTCTCCTTTCCATTCATTGGACACTGTGCCCGTAAGGTTGCTTCCCTGCACCGTTAAGACCCGCTTTTCTGAATCCAGGTTTTGCGTATAAGTCGTAGCCGGAACATGCGTTAGAATGTATTTATCGTTATCTTCTATCAACACCTGCCTGCCCTGTATTCGTTCTGCATAA
>DASQJI010000408.1:0-2279 GCA_035631175.1 Parafilimonas sp. | reverse complement strand
ATTCAAAGAAAAAGTTGTCACTAATCCTGATATTATAAAAAATGAACTCCTGAAAAACCCGGATATTTTATCTGTTGGCAAAGCATCAAATGTGATCGGTGATGATCTGAGTGTTGAATCGGTAACGCCGGTAAACGCAACAAAGGATCAAGAATTTGCTACGGTGAGAGTAATGCGCATTGACGACCAGTATTTGAATACGCTCAACATAAAAATAAAGGAAGGCAGAAATTTTTCAAGAGCGTTCAATGACTCCGCTTCTTTTATTTTGAATGAAGCGGCCGTAAAGACTTTGGGGCTGAAACAACCTGTCGGCGCTTCGGTCGTAAACAACACGCGCAATGTACAGGGGAAAGTAGTGGGCGTGATCAACGATTTTAATTATACTTCCCTGCATCACCAGGTTGAACCACTGGTGCTGGAATACAATCCGTGGGCAACAGATGCTTTATTCATCAAAATAAAGGCAGGTAAAACAGCGGAGGCAATATCTTTCTTGAAATCAAAGATCACACAGCTATCGCCCAATACTATGTTCAGCTACGGTTTTCTTGACGAAAAGATCGCGGGCTTATACAGCAAAGAAAATAATATGAGCGAGGTGCTGAAATTATTCGCCGTGCTTTCTATCATTATTTCTTGTTTGGGTTTATTTGGTTTGATAGCACATGCCGCAGAGATGCGAACAAAAGAAATAGGCATAAGAAAGGTGATCGGCGCTGGTACGGGTACTATTGTCACGTTGCTTTCAAAAGACCTGTTGTTGCTAGTGCTTATCGGGAATGTTATAGCCATTCCGCTTGCATTTTACGGTATTCACAAATGGCTGCAGGAGTTTACATACAGAATTGATATATCGTGGACGGTATTTGCCGTATCACTTTTTGTAACATTAATGATCGCATTGATCACATTAAGCTGGCATGGGATAAGAACAGCTTCAGTGAATCCGGTGAAGAGCCTTCGCACAGAATAAACGGATGAGTGATGAGAGATGAGTAATGAGTGGTTCGATTGTGAGTGGTGAATGGTGAATTGTCAATAGTGAATCTGTCAATGGTCAATAGTCAAGGCGAATGGTGAATTGTGAATATCGAATTGTGAATAGTGCAGGTGAATGGTGAATTGTGAATCGTCAATCGCTCCGTAGGAGCAACCTGTTTATAGAATCGACAGTAGTTTTTTAAATAAGCCCCGTAGGGGCGGCCGTAACAAGTAAAAGCAAACAATAGCGCGTTAATTTATTAAAAGCATTTTCACTTTGACACGAAGATGCCATAAAAGCTGAACGTACAAGAGTGCGACGCAACAGTTGACGCCATGAAAAAGCTGAAGCTGGTAACATAAAAATTCTGAATTGTCAAAAGTGAATTATCAAACAAATGCCGAACTCCCCTTTAGGGGCTGGGGGCATCAAAAACAACAATAAAACATGAAACCATTTCTCTTTTCTTTAGCGCTCCTGGGCTGCGGCTTGATGCTGAAAGCTCAAACGGATAAGCAGCCATTTCTTACAAAATCCTTGACCGGCCAAAACATTAGCAACGCACGAATGGAAGCTTCCGGCGGAAGCATCAGCGTTACAGGTGTGAACGAATCGGAAGCACGCCTCGAAGTGTATGTGACGCCAAACAACAATGAAGATCTTTCGAAGGAAGAAATTCAAAAACGTCTCGATGAATATTACACTATGGATATATCCATCAGCAAAGGACAACTTGTTGCAATAGTTAAACAAAAACATGCAATCGAGAACAACTGGAGAAAAGCCGTGAACGTTTCATTCCGTGCATACCTCCCCGTAAATGTTACTACAGATCTTGAAACAAGTGGCGGCAGCATCGCGCTTTCAAATCTGAATGGAGAACATGAATTCACTACAAGCGGCGGCAGTATTTCTATCGATCATGTGAAAGGAAAGATGAAAGGTCGCGGCTCGGGCGGGAGCATTCACGCGGTAAACTGTTCGAATGACATCGACCTTGTTACAAGCGGCGGAAGCATCGATGCAAAAGATTGCACGGGTGAAATGAGATTGAGAACGTCCGGTGGGTCATTGGACCTTGATAACCTCGACGGAAAAATTGAAGCCGAAACCAGCGGCGGCAGTATTCATGCCGACGAAATAAAAGGCGAGCTGGTCACCTCCACATCCGGCGGAAGTATAAGATTGAAGAATCTTTCGTGCGATGTTGAAGCTGAAACTAGCGGTGGCGGAATAGATGCTGAAATTTCAGATGCGACGAAATCTGTCAGGCTTCGAAATTCCGGGGGCAACA
>DASQJI010000407.1:0-1585 GCA_035631175.1 Parafilimonas sp. | reverse complement strand
TCTTTTTTCTACAGGCGCATCTGCCCCGAATAAAAGATCAGGAGATGCGAGATAGAAGAAATGCAACGCATGCGATTGAAACACCTGCCCAAAATGCATCAGCCTGCGAAGTTTCGTTGCTGTTGGTGAAAGATCTTTCGGGTCTATGCCCGCAATTTGATCGATAGCTTTTGCCGCCGCGAGATGATGACTAACCGGGCAAATACCGCAAAGCCTTTGAACCAACACAGGCGCTTCCCAATAAGGATGGCCCTGGATAAATCGTTCAAAGCCGCGGAATTCAGTGATGTGAAAAAAACAATCCTCCACCTGCCCGTATTCATCAAGATGTATAGTAACTCTGCCATGGCCTTCAACTCTTGTAACCGGATCTATGGTGATCTTTCTCGTCATCAGCTGTTCATCATTTAATCATATTTAAATTCAGAGTACAGGATTGAATATTCTTCACCGAAAAGAATATTTCTCACAACCTTCCAAATATGGTTTGGATCGGGTGGACATCCAGGGATGTAATAATCAATCTTTACAATTTCGTTACACGCATAAACCCTGTCAAGAATCTTCGGAAGGTCTTCGTGATAAGGTATTATCGTGTTTCCCGGCTCGTTGGTTACAGAATTCAAATAAGCTTCTTCCAGGCATTCGGACAGTGGAATAGAGTTCCTCATCGTTGGAAGTCCGCCCCATGTTGAACATTCACCTATCGCTACAAGGATATCACAATGCCCGCGGAACTTTCGAAGCGTTTCAATATTCTCTGAATTGCAGCAGCCACCTTCAATAATTCCAAGATGGCAGCGGCTTGTGAAATTTTTAATATCGGTCAACGGCGATTTGTCGAGTGAAACAAGTTCCATTACATCGAGAAGTTCTTCGTCTATATCGAGCATTGACATGTGGCAACCAAAGCAACCGGCCAGCGAAACTGTTGCAATAATTTTTTTATTCATGGCCGCAGGCTTTTTATGGATTGGTGTTTTGCGGTCGTATTTTGTCTGCACAGATTCCATGTCAAATTTTCTTTCGCCAAAAGGTTTTGCCATGCTCACTCCGCGAACGATGATTGCGCCTGTCGGACAGATCTTCATCGCATTCATCGCCTGCTCTTCGCTGAGCTTAGCTTCCTGCTCATAGTCAACACCGACGTAAGTTTCATTTCCCCGGTTTTGATAGGTGAATACTTTTTTCCCATCATCAGTTTGTACATCTACAACGCATCTCAGGCATTTGATACACCGATTGTGTTCCATGATCAACCGCTTTGGCTTGAAGTCGATAATCCGGTCTTTGAACAAGTGCTGAAAGCGCGTTGAAGAAACGCCCAGTTCATAACCCATGTGTTGCAGATCGCAGTTGCCGCTTTTTTCGCAGGCAGGACAGACATGATTTCCCTCGGCAAACATCATTTCAACGAGTGCTTTGCGGGTGTCCTGGAGTTCTGGTGTATTTACTTCGACAGAAAGTCCTTCTGAAATTTTCTCCGTGCATGCCGGCCCATATTTTCCCTTGATCTTACAGGTGCAGACACGGCAAGTGCCAAGCGGAGGTTCAATATGTTCATAATAACATAGTGATGGAATGA
>DASQJI010000406.1:0-5587 GCA_035631175.1 Parafilimonas sp. | reverse complement strand
CGGGCTGCCGAGAATGCCCAGTAATCCCAAAGTCCGAGTGCTCATGATAATTTATTTTTTGCGTTTATGAATGCATCAAAAGTAGAAGCGTCGATATGCGAAGACAATCGCATGTATGTGTGGAATAATGAATGAATCCGTCCAGGGTATCACATGATTTGTGGATGTGAGAAAAGACTCTCACAGATAGCACAGATGGCACAGATGATTACGGATAACGGAGCTGTAACATCGTCATTTCGAAGGAGCGAAAAGAACAGCCGATTCTTCGAACTCACACTGTCGCGACTGAGAAATCTCTCCGGATTGCTTTTAGCATTCGTAGGGATTTCTCTCCTACTATAGGGACCGAAATAAAGTGGCGTATTTTCTGACAAAGCGAGATTACAAAAAGGCGCAGAGATCGCACAGATGATCGTCGCTAATGAAGCCGTAACATCGTCATTTCGAAGGAGCGAAAAGAACAGCCGATTCTTCGAACTCACACTGTCTCGACTGAGAAATCTCTCCGGATTGCTTTTAACATTCGTAGAGATTTCTTCGCCTGACGTATCGGGACCGAAATGACAGTGGCGTGTTTTCTGCCAAAGGCAAATTATAAAAACAAAACGCTATATTGAACCGCTTTTGACTAACCCTTACAACATGAAGTTTTTAAGTCCGCGCATACTCGGCATCATCGGTATTATCGGGGCGCCATGGATGTTTATAGATTTTGTAAATAATGGATTGTATGAGCACTTTATGCTCACTCCAATAAGCGGTATGAGGAATTTTATTTTTATGGCGGGGTGGATATGCAGTGTGATCGGCCTGTATAAATTAGGTGCAGAAGGAAACAAGAGATTGGCAAGAACAATTCTGATCATTCAACTCGTATTGCTTTTGCTTGCGGCAATTTGGTCAATCATGGTGATGATAGCGCCCAATTCGCCATCCAAGATCTTTTATGCGCTTAATTTTTCCTGGCCGCTCGGAGGATGTTTTATGGTCGCGACCGGTCTTGTGATCTTACTGGCGAAAAAGCTTAAGGGCTGGAAGCGCTTTGCGCCATTGCTTGCCGGCTTATGGTTTCCACAAACGATTCTGATCTATGCTTTCACACAAAATTCGGTGTTGCTGCTGATGCTTTCCGGTATCTATTCAACTATCGCTTTTAGTTTGCTAGGGCTTGCTGTCGCAACTGAAACGGATCGGTCATTGATAACAAAGGCTGCGGCATACAAAAGTTAGATCGAAGGCAATTATGTGAGATAAACGAATAAACTTTACCAAACCTGTTTGGTAGTCACCACAGCAATGAAATTTTCAAATACACGCATACTTGGAATTATTGGTATCATCGGCGCTCCATGGATGTTTATTGACTTTATTAATAATGGTTTTTATGAACACTTCCAGGTTTCAGCTGCAAGCGGTGTGAGAAATTTTTTGTTTATGACTGGCTGGATATGCAGTTTACTTGGCTTATATAAATTACGCGCTCTCGGCGACAAGATTTGGCAAAAAATGATTTTCATACTGCAAATGCTCTTCTTGCTGCTTGCCGAAGTCTGGTCTGTTATGGAGATGACCAAAGCGGGCAGGACTTCCCGGTTCTTTTTTACGTTGAATTATTCATGGCATGTTGCAGGATTTTTAATGATTCTGACCGGTACCCAGATCCTCCGGAAAAACCAACTAAAAGGATGGAAACGTTTTGTGCCTTTACTCGCAGGCTTTTGGTTTCCAGGCACGCTTTGCATTTATTTTTTTACAGGGAACTCCGTAGCTATGGTACTGCTTTCAGGAGTTTATTCGATGATCGTTTTTAGTTTGCTTGGTTTTACCGTTGCGACTCAGGATAACGTCGCATCCCTACCACCACAAAGAAGCCACAATGTACACTAGGAATGTCAGGCCGCTCCACCGTCCCGACCGTTACACAATCCTATTCCTAAACGCCTTTGCCACCGCCTCACCCTTACTGTTGACCTGCAGCTTCTCATAGATCTTTTTGATATGGCTGCGTACCGTATCGATAGAGATGAACATTTCCGCCGCGATCATCTTATAACTGTATCCGTTTACAAGCAATTGCAGAACCTCCTTTTCACGATCCGACAGATCGTAATTCTCATCCGGAGTTTTGGAATGCACTTCAGAAAACATCTTCAGAACTTGCGTCGCGATAGACGACGTCATTGGCGCGCCGCCTGTTTGTGCGTCTTGAATATATTCAAGAAGTTTTGCCGGCTGAGTTTTTTTAAGAATGTATCCATTCGCGCCGGCTTTCAATGCTTCGAAAACATTTTTGTTATCATCAAAAACGGTTAGCATTAAAACTTTCACGTCGGTGTTATGTTCGCGAATCAGTTTAAGTCCCTGCAATCCGTTTGTGCCGGGCATATCAATATCCATCAACACCACATCCGGTTTAAAAGCTTCCACTTCGTCCACCACATGATTACAATTTTTAAACGCAGCAAGCACTTCGAAGCCGATAGTGCCATTGATGAGCATTGTCAGTCCTTCGCGAAACTGCGGGTTATCCTCGTATATCAGCAATCTGGTCATAACAATAAAAGCAAAAGTAGATTTTCATTTTTTGTACGCAATCACATAAGCATGTGATTATCCGACGTGCATTTCCAGCGATACAGTAGTGCCTGCATTTTGCTCCGATGAAATATCAAATTTCGCATTCAGCTTTTCTGCGCGCTTCTGCATATTGTTCAAGCCGTTGCCGGTGTCGGCATTTGCCACGTCGAACCCATTGCCATTATCCTTTACTATCAATGAAAGCGTGTGATCTTTGAACATCACATCAATATTCACTTCCGTTGCGTTCGCATATTTTGCAACGTTATTGACCGCTTCTTTGAATATGAGAAAAAAATCTCGCCGCTGTTCCATATTCAACGAAAGGTCGTAGGTACGTTCATCAAAATGAAAATGCGTGTTGATCTCTTTTGCTTCGAAGACTTCAGTTGCAAATTCACGCATGCGTGCAAATATTTTTTGCATGGTGTCGTTCATGGGGTTGATGCTCCAGACGATATCGTCCATCGCTTCCATTAAACGACTGCTATTGTCGCCGATCTTCCCGATGTATTCGCTTGCTTTTACAGGGTCTTCTATTATTTTGCTTTTCGCCATCATGCTCAGAATATTGATGGTGCTGAGTGTTGAGCCGATATCATCGTGAAGGTCTCTTGACACTCTTTGTCTCACCGCTTCCACTGCCATCAGTCTTTTTACGCTGAGCGTATGCAGGAAATATGCAACGCCGACGAACGCCGCGCAGCCGAGAATGATGAACCACGACGAGAGATAAAATGGAACAGCTATGATAATAACCAATGCCGTTTTTTCCTGGTCGTTGCATTTGAATTTAAAATCGTAGCGGCCGGGAGGAAGCAAAGTATAATTTATGGTTGCCGATCTGTGACCCCTGATCCACTTCTTATCGGCGCCGTCGAGCATATAATAAACATTGTTCGCCGTATCCGTCGCGGCAAATGAAATGGTGAATGAATTTTTCTGCGGTGAAAGTTTAATTTCCTTCAACCGTAAGACGGAATCGAGGGAAAGGTCTTCGTTGAATATTTTGAATTCGGTGATGAGGGGGAGGGTGCAGGTTTTGTCAGCGGTCGTCTTTGACGTGCCGGATTGTGCGGTGAGGACGGAAGGCATTAAAACTACGCATGTGAAAATAAATCGTGCGACGGCCATTAGATAATTATGTGAGCGCACTGATGTCATTGGGACAAAAGTAAGGGTGAAGAAGGGTCACAACGAACACTAAGATGGCACAACGCACACGAAGAAACGCGATTTTGACCTGACCCCTTCTGCGTGTTGCAGGTTCGACATTCCTGCGGGCCTTCCAAAGTAAAGGGGGTGCAAAGTCTTTCGGCAAGTGAATAACTTTATTAATTGGCTTGCTAAAAGACTCTGCTAACTTTGCCTTCATGGGAAAAGAAAGATAAAGCTGTAATCAATGCAACTGGGAAGATGTTTAAAAAGGCATCCGTAAAAGGCAATCCCGAGCGGAAACCGAAGAAAATAACTAAAAAGAAAAAGTAGATGAATATTGACGAGCAAATTTCCAAAACATACGGCGATACCATGAAGACCCTCGCCAAAATGATACAGCCAATAGATACCAAGCGTGTTGCTGAATCAATAACGTTAAAAGACGCTTCAGAAGAAAATTTAAAAAAGATCGCTGAACTAATTAAGGAAGGGAATAAAAAAGATTGGACGCAAAAACATCCCGTCTCATTTGCAGTTATAATGTGTATCGTTTCAGCAGTTCTTGGCGGCTTAGTAACACATTATTTTAATTGGTGAATTAGTCTGTTTAAACACGTATATGGTTACCTTTTAAGAGAAAGAAAGTAACAATGCACAATTCAAACGAAAGCAAGAAATAAAAAACGAAGCGTTTAATAGAAATGAACACTAGAACCGGCATGAGATCGGATCCCCGCCTTCGCGCGGATGACGTCATAGAGCGTAATGTCGTCTTAGAACCTCGATGAGGCAAGAGCGGGAGCGGTCTTCGAAATATTTTCAATTAACTCTTACTTCAGTTCGTCGAGTTAATAATCAAGGCCCAATTGCTGAAGCCACAGTAGTACAACAGCTAAATCAGGGCGAATGAAAGAAACGGGCTGTATATCGTTTCTTTCTTGAATTTTCTTTGGTTACTTTCTTTTTTTCAAGAAAAAGAAAGTAACAATGCAAACTATGAATGAGAAGTGAAAACAAAGCAATCGGTTATTTTAAAAAGAAAGTGGCAAGGCAGAAATTTGAAAACGGAGGAACAAATAAGAGCGACAGGTTTATATGAATTAGCAATCTCAAAAGTTGAGAAGAAGATTCCCGTTTTCACGGGAAAGACGTGCAACAGGTTGGCCATTTTTTAGCAACCCAAAAAGCCAAGCGTGGCATACGTTTAAGTATTGCGTTGCAGATTCCTCCTGACGTTATAATGACAACCATGGTGTACTTGGCAGGCATCCTGCACATGAGACGCTACATCGCGTAGGATCGTCGGCATGACCGCAACACAAAACATGTGAGTTCCCACTCACGAACTCACCCCACATTCACATCCTTATGCGATTGCCCTGCGCATCCGCCAAATCTACTTTTGACCCCATTAAAAATTAAATGTCATGCACCACATTACTACTACAACGAATGCTGCAATTGGTCACCGGTTACCGGTCACCGGTCGCCAGCAACCGGCCACCAACCGGCAACTGAAAACCGGTAACCGGCAACTTTTAAAACACACATGCCGATTTTTCTTCGCAATGCTAATTAGCATCTCATTCAACATTTCGCACGCACAAGATGTCCTCGTCGGCCTCACGTCCAACGGCGGACCGGATAACAAAGGCACCGCGTTCTCCATAAAAAGCACCGGCGCAAATTTTACTTTAATGCAAACGTTTGCCGACTGGGGCAAAACACCTTCAGAAGATTTAGTACTTGGTAACGATGGAAATTTCTACGGTACCGCAAGCACCGGCGGGCTCTATAACAATGGAACGATTTTCAAAGTCACACCGGCTGGCGCTGTAACCGTGATCTA
>DASQJI010000405.1:0-8850 GCA_035631175.1 Parafilimonas sp. | reverse complement strand
AACTTCCTGATCTACTCACCTATCAGAAAAATTTATTTGCATCACCATCAACTTCCAACGAAGCGCTGGTTGTGCTATATCCCCTGCCTGCACACAGTCATGCGTGGTACTATGCCTGGCTCGAACTGCCGCAATTTCCATTTCTCAAGAGCCGTGCATTATACCAGCAGCACGTGTACTCCAGCCGCATGCAAGATATTCTCAAGAACATAAGTGTCTACAATCCGGAAGTAGTCGTGATGTACGGCATGGATAATATTAACTTGCTTAAAAGATCTGTGCAGCAGGTCTTTCCTTCTGCGAAATTCGGGATGGTTAAAGCTGTAAAGAGACAAATCCCACAGTATCATCGGGCAGACTTTAATGGAACAACCATGTTGCTTACAACGCAGATTCCTGCGCTGAGGCATAACAGGATTGAAACAGGATTCGATTGGTACCAGTTTGGAAAACTTGTGAAGGCACACGATAGTTAGAATTACACCGGCCGGCACAAGTCCGTGCGAAAAGAGAAGGTGGTCAACAACTACCTACGGAGACTTCTCCGCGGAGTCTCTCATGGAGGACTCTGCGATGCCGATGTCAGTTGGTGAGATAAATGTCCTGGAGCTCCATAAAACTCGTGAGTTGATAAATTCCCTGTTCACCCGTTATGTAAAACTTTACTGAGCTCTGTAGATATTTTCGACTTCTCGGCAGAGCCTCCTTTGCGTGCATATGCGCGCGAGCAAGGGACTCTGAGGCGTTAGTATTGTGAATGCCGAGCTTCAGCGCCCTGATGCCGCAGAGTGGCCTGAGTGATCGTTCCCACCGTTGACATTGTGCAGGGACACTACCGCTAAGGCGGTACAAGTCCTGCGGAGAATGAAAAAATATGCGGCAATAATCTTCCAAAATACTTGCATTAATAAAAATATTTTTATAGATTGATCAGTAAGCTCCGCAACAAGCTGCGCCCTCGATCCGCATTTAACCGATATTTTTTAGAATTCATTAAAACCAAGTCATGAAACAAATTCAAACAACTGTTGTTGCACTATTACTCGTACTTGCCTTTTCCTGCTCAAAAGACAACAACAGCGGTGCTTCCGGGCAGTCGGGACAATCGTCCGCAAGTTCTTCTATTTCTTCTGACGCGCAAGAGTCAATAGATCAAGATGTGGATGTGCCTGTCACGGGCAATTGGATATTATACTACGATTGGCTATGTAGCGGCCTATATTCCGCAGTCGCATTAGATGTATATGCTAATGGCACGTGGCACACAGGTTCAGGTTATACCGGCGAATGGGTTGAGGGGCGTAGAATTTTTATGCGCAAATACGATGGATTTGAAACCGTTTACTCCGGGATTATCCGTAGCGAAAAAAAGATTAGTGGAATCATGACAACATGGGATGGAACGCATGGTTGCTTTTATATGGTTCCTGCTACCGATCCTAAGTTCAAGGCAGAAATCAACGGCTCTCGTGATGAAAGCGGTAAAACGCGCTAAATAAAATGAGTGCTTCTGTAACGGGACGGGCACAGGTAAAGCTAACGCTGAGAGTTTGCGCAGAGTCTCTTTGAGCGGGTTATGTGCGCAAGCGACGGACTCTGAGGCGTTAGCGTTGCGAATAGCCAGCTTTTGGGCCATGATGCTGCCGGTCCCTCCCTACTGCTGCATGTTTTCGTTCACCTGTAGATTTTTCGAGGAGACTTCTGAGGAAAGACAAAAAGGCCATGCCAGGACTAAAGAAACCCACGGTCATCCTCTTCTTTCCGCCCTTTCAGTTTATTGTGTTTATACAACAGCGACAAACATTTGCGGCATGTTACTGCGTTCCAATTTTCGGTAGCGATCCCTTCCGTTTGCGCACGGTGAGCCGCTTCCTTATCCCGCGGATTGCACATTACCATTCCATCCGCGTTCAGCGCATGCAGATCGCGTTTTTGTCTTTTATCTCCGCGCATTTGGTTTCTTTAAGCTGTTTATGAAAGTCTGTGTGAAGGTACAAATTCAGTTTTTCTTTGCTACGCCGCCAAGTCTCCGGGGAGCCGATGTTTTTACACCTCATTTGGATGGCAATTTGAAAAAATGCCCCCCCAAGCCCAGAAGCCATGCAAAGACATGTGGCAAGAAAATATTTTGGTAGCCGCGGACAAGCCGATAAGCAACCGAAAAAAAGTTATCACAGCGTCACCTCTTGCTTACTTGTTTATTATTACTTTCCTCACTACTCCCGTTGTAGTATTTTTCAAATAGTAATTTCCTGCTGGTAAATTCTTGATGTCAACACTGCCACTACCATTAATAGTTTTTGTAAAAACAATTTTTCCTGAGGCGTTTAGTAGAAAAAAACTAGTGTTGCTTTTTGTTTGTATGTATAGAACATTTTTTGCAGGATTGGGATAAACAGAAAATTCATTGTATATATTCTTTGAGATATTCTCAGCAAATGCATTCGTTTCCACAGGAACCAAAGGCGGACCATCTTTGCTAAGTTTTACTATCCAATAATCGTTACTCCCGTGGTTACCGGTTACGTCATCATCGTTTGAAAAAGATTCTCCTGCTACAATATAGCCGCTGTCTGCTGTTTGCTGAATGGAATATGATTCATCTCTATAACTACCGCCCAGATATTTTTCCCATTGAATATTACTATTTTTTGCAAGTTTGACTATCCAGTAATCGGTAGCGCCGTGGTTACGATGTACAACATTACTGTTTCCGCCTGAACTTCCTGCAATAATATATCCTCCGTCTAGTGTTTGTTGAACCGAAGTTGCCTCATCAATACCAGGGCTGCCAATGCTTTTTTGCCATTGGATAAAACCTTTTTTGTCAAGTTTCACTATCCAATAATCACCGCCCTGGTTACCCGTTACGTCACCGTCATTAGAATAAGATTGTCCCGCCACAATATACCCGCTGTCTGATGTTTGCCGAATGGAGGTTGCCTCATCAAAACCGCTGCCGCCTAGGCATTCTTGCCATTCGACAATTCCGTTTCTTTTTAGTTTTACTATCCAGTAATCAACATCGCCGTGATTGCCTTTCACATCCCCATCATTTGAAAAAGAAAATCCCGCAACGATATAACCTCCGTCTGTTGTTTGCCGGATGCAGTTAGCAATGTCGGTCTTCGTTCCGCCGATACTTTTCCCCCATTCTATAAAACCTTTTTTGTCAAGTTTGACTATCCACCAATCCTCGGCGCCCTGATTACCCGTTACATCTCCATCGTTGGAAGTAGACCAGCCTGCGACAATATAACCACTATCTGCTGTTTGCTGAATCGAAGTGGCAAAATCGATATGACTGCCGCCGAGGCATCTTTGCCATTGAACGTCGCCATTTTTTCTAAGCTTAACTATCCAGTAATCGGGAAAAGTGGTATCAGAACCTCCATGCAGGCCGGTTACATCGCCATTATTAGAATAAGACGGCCCCGCCACAATATATCCGCCGTCCATTGTTTGCTGTATGGAAGCGGCTTGGTCGTATTTCTTGCCGCCAAGGGTTTTTTGCCATTGAATGGCACCATTTTTTTTCAGCTTAACCACCCAATAATCATCATGGCCATGGTTTGTCGTTACATCGCCATCATGCGAAGAAGAACTTCCTGCAATAATATATCCGCTGTCAGTTGTTTGTTCAATTGACCTTGCATAATCACTGCCACTGCCACCGAGACTTTTTTGCCATTGAATGTTTGGAGGTGTTAACTGGGCAAAACTTACAATACTTATTACTGCAAAAATCCCTGTTAGAAGCAGTTTCATAAAAGTGGTTCTAAGGTAAAAATATAAGATAGAAAAGGAAGGTAATTTATTTTGGCAATAAAAACAGTTGCCTGAGGATTAAACCGCCTTTTAAATACCAAAGATCACAGGTTATAAAACTTTCTCTTGCCCGCAATGTCTCTTCACGCTAGCTTTTGCCGCGAAGTAAGGATCGCGCATTTAGCGGGACGGATTCATGTACGCGAGTTTGTCAAATTAATATCCCGTAGCTCCATAAAACTTGTTATCGCAACACCTTGCTCAACTGTGATGTAAAATTTCGCAGAACTATGTTCATATAGTTTGGGCAAGTGAACTAATTTATTTCCTTTATAACGATTCTAATGTATATAATGCAGCTTTTGCTGAATGAACTTTTCTGTCCTGCATTCCTTTCTCTCGCCACGCAAACTTTCCAATAAAACGATGTTTGAAATACTTTATGCAGTTTGACTTCTTTCCTATCTGTGTTGTTCAAGGATGCGGTTAGTTCCGATGCCGCAGAACGGCCTGCCTGATTTATGCATTTATGGTTGATGGACTGGACTCTCTGAACAAGCCACAACAATCTCCCGTCATCTAACGGATCAAAAAATCGTTTTTTACCCGCCCATTCATAGTTGTTTAGCGACGACTTCGCCCCCATGGCTGCCCCAGCTTTGTTTCAACAAATAACAGATCACCATTAAAACAAACAAGTATGAAAAAGAATCTTGGCATTCCGATCATCGCCGTCGTTATGTTGACCGCGTGGACAAACAAAAACGCAGCAGTTATTTCGAGCTCAAAAATTGATAATGGCGACACAACATCGTTGCGTTCCCCAATGGACACAACTTCACTCATCCTTTTTAAACCATGTCCCCCTTGCTGTGCAGGTTCCTCGACTAATTGGCCAGATATTTTAGTAAGCAAAAACTTTTGGAGCAAATCCATCGATGGAAAGAAAAATGAATTGCAGAACATCAACACGCCTGCTTTAGCTCGTTTCTTAGGTCCCGAGATAGCCACCCTTGAAAGCGGAACTGATTTAGACAGGGCTGTAAATTCTCCTGCCGATGTTAGCTCCCGCTGAAACGCAGCGATCTGCAAGACGCGCTTCGCACTCGCGCGCAATGTGTCTTCGGGTTGGTTTGCACTGCAAGGACATTGGGAAGGTTTATTATTTAATTAGATTTGCATTCACCCTTTTGTAAATCTGTATTCAAAACCTTCTTATGAAACAGACCAATGTAACCGCAGCTATTGTATCAATGATAATCCTAAATTCATTATCGGCTCAAAACGCGTCGAGCTTTGGCACAAAAGATCCGGGGTTAGTGAATCTTAAAGGAACTATATATGCGCTGGATGAAAACACAGATAAAATGCCTGGCGATCTTGACAAGAGAAAAGCAGAGGGAGTTATTTATACCAAATCCCTCGATATCCCTGTGCGTGATTTTACTGAAGGTTTCCCCGGAGTAACTAACCGCTATGAATGGTTCGGAATAATATATACCGGAACTTTTGAAATACCCAAAGCCGGCGTGTACACGTGGACGACGACCTCCGATGATGGGAGTATCTTGTGGATCGATGATAAGCTTGTTATTGACAATGACGGAGTACATGGATTTAATTCAGTTGACGGAGATGTTGAGTTGACTGCCGGAATGCATAGGCTGAAGTTGTGGTATTTCCAGGGACCTGCTACAGAAATTGGCCTGCAGCTTTTTATCAAACCTCCCGCTGAAGACCAGAAAATTTTTAACCTTGATGATTATTCATCGGGTCTTTCAGATGCTGCAAAAAAAGTAAATGCAACCACGACAAAGGAGGGCATCAAAATAGAGCTGCCGAATAACATACTTTTTGATGTAAATAAATTCGATTTAAAACCGTCGGCTGAAGAAACTATCGCAGTAGTCGCTGAAATTATTAAATCCTACCCGGGAAGTACCGTAAAGATACAAGGCCATACAGACGCAACTGGAAATGCAGATGCTAATCAACAACTTTCTGAAAATCGTGCGAAATCTGTAATGTCGGCTCTCACAAAAAAGGGAATTCCGCCAGATATAAAATTGCAACCAGAGGGTTTTGGAGCGTCTAAACCTGTTGCCTCCAATGATACGGAAGAAGGCAGAGCAAAAAACCGTCGTGTGGAAATAATGATCAAGATGTAGTTGTCAGCAATTTCCGCTCTTTCTTCTCCGCGGATCTCTCGCGTGGCCTTGTGCGTTGCAGGACTCTGCGAGTTCGGAGCTTGATGTTTCATCCCACCTTCTGCGCCCTGATGCCGCAGAGTGGCCTGCATGATTGGCTCGCTATGAACATTTTGCCAGGACACTCTGCGGAGAAGCGAAGGAAAAATTATTTCGATTGGTGAGGACACCGACCGATAGAAATTAGTTAATTCAGCTGATTGCTGCGTACACTCTGTCGTTGGCGACAACTTTCCGAAACACTTTCCCGGAACAAAACCGACGCTTTTATACTGCTGTATTAATGATAGTAGAGTTAGCAGCGTATTGCTTGTCAGGGCTGTAAAGGAACAGGCAAGTGCCGTTCTTAATCGTTTCGATGATTGGCTTATTGAGCTCTTCAGGAACTGCGGGGCAACCATGACTGCGTCCAATATAGCCTTGTTGCTTAATTGTTTCTTCACTCACATACGCCGCGCTGTGCATTACAATGGCACGGTCGTTAGCATTATCGTTAAAACCCTTGTCCTGACCGAAGAGCCGCATTGAAAGTCCATGCTTGCCATTATAGGTGTCACCGGTTATGTAAAAGCCGAGGCTGCTCTTATAACTGTCTTCAACATTGGAAAACTCGTTAGCCATTTCATTTCCCGAACCACGCCCATGCGCTACATAAGTATTAAACAACAGCTTATTATTTTTTAAATCAACAATAAACAACCTTTTTTTAGAGGAAGGAAGGCTGAAATCCACTATCGAAAGAATGTCCTGATTCTGCAGCTTACCATTTGCAGCAAGATACTCACGTCCCTTCATGGCATAATCGAAAGCTTCTTTAGACAGCCCTAATTTGGCGAGCTCAAGGCTTTCATAAGCGCTTACCTGTTGATGGGCGTTTAGTTCTACTGTACTGCTCTTCTTGCCAACCGCATGTTTCCGGGCTGATATCAACACCGAAGCTTTTCTTTTGACCTTGGAAAGAGGACTACTATAACCAAAAGCGAAGGGAATAAGAAGAAGTGAGCTAAGCGCTACAGATAACTTTCTGCGAATGAAGCGTGTCATGTTATATGGCATTTGGTTCATTAGAAAAGGGACAAAAATTTGGCCAGTTCGCTCTTCTGAAGCCCAGTTTTAACGGATAAACAGCACCTTTCCCAGGGAGCAACAGGCGGCGTAATCACAGCCTTATGCCGAACAACAATCTACGAATAGTTGGGGTTAGGCAGGAGAACGAGTGCAAAGGAATGAATGCAAATTTAACGTAGGTCTCGCTTTACACAGTGCTATGCTGTGAACGCCCTGCTGTGGCAGAAAATAAAGTTAGATTACCACTTATTTCTATTGTTTAGCATATATTCTTTAAAGACAATATTGAAGACATTTAGATTTCCAGTGAGCTTGCTTTGATATTGCTGTTTTAATGTATGGTCACAAACATGCTTTGCGTATTCTACGGCTTGCCCGGGCTATTATGCAATTCTATTAATCTCTCAATCATTTTTCGACTTTTTCCGCACAGTCTCCTTTGCGCGGGTATGTGCGCGAGCAAGGGACTCTGAGGCGTTACTATTGCGAATGCCCAGCCTCTACGCCGTGATGCCGCAGACCTGTGCCGATACTTTGGTATTGGCCTGAGCGATCGTTCTCGCCGTTGGCATTGTGCAAGGACACTCTGCGGAGAAAAAAACTTGTAAAAAATCACTTTCGCAATAACTAAATAACAACTGCTTATTTGTTAATCGTCATTTTTCAATTCTACATTGTTACTTTCTTTTCTTGAAAAAAGAAAGTAACCCCCGCCTGCCCGCAATTCATTTTATTTTTTCTTCTCCGCGGAGTCTCTCGCGTGGCCTTGTGCGTTGCAGGACTCTGCGAGTTCGGAAATCAAGGACGGCATGATCCCTGCCTGACTGCGTCACGCAGGCAGGGCTCCGCGCATTCGTCCGGGCCAACGCCGCCCTCTGCGTAGTAGTATTATTCTATCTAGGCTTATTGATGGTGCAACTATGTTGGAAGACGTTATGTTTTGGTGCATTAAGATTCTTCAGGGCTTCGCTTCTTCACCGACGCTGCCTGCGCTTCTTTGAAAAAATGTCCCGCGGATTTTTTCAATTGCTCACCGGTATTTTTATTTTTTATTTGCGTTCACGAATCTCCTTCGTCGATTTCCGACTGCGTCGGAACCGAACCGCAGGGCGGCTCGCGTATTACGAAACGCAGCACACCATTTGGATGCTCGGTGCCTTAGTGTTGCGAATGCCCAGCTTCTGCGCCCTGATGTCGCAGAGTGGCCTGCATGATTGTGCTCGCCGTAACATTGTGCCAAGAGACTACCCCTAAGGCGGTACAACTTTGCGGAGAGGCGAAAAGAAAAAATAATTCTTCAGCGCCATTTGTGGGCACTGTATTTTTCCTACATTCAACGACCAAAAAATTTAACAACTGCTAAATGCTCCTGCATGTATATCAAAACTAAACATCACCATTCGCACCACCATATTGTTTCCATTGCCGTTATTGTTGGGGCATTGGGATATTTTGTTGACGTATATGACTTGTTATTGTTCAGCATCATCCGCAAACCAAGCCTTGCTGAGTTAGGTTTAGATCCTGTTACAGACGGCGAAAATATTCTGAGTATTCAAATGATAGGTTTATTACTTGGCGGTATATTATGGGGAGTGCTTGGTGATAAAAGGGGAAGATTAAGCGTTTTGTTTTGTTCTATTTTATTATACTCAATGGCTAATGTCGCGAATGGCTTTGTGCATACCTACTCGCAATATGCAATCCTCCGCTTTGTTGCCGGCGTGGGTCTGGCGGGCGAACTCGGAGCAAGCATTACATTGGTAAGTGAGTTGGTGTCAAAAGAACACAGGGGCATTTGCACCTC
>DASQJI010000404.1:0-6516 GCA_035631175.1 Parafilimonas sp. | reverse complement strand
GTTTTCGGATTTCATCGCGCGATGGATACGGTCGGTGCTGTCCTCGGTCCAGCATTCGCATTAATGTATTTGTATTACCATCCGAAAAATTACGCAACGCTTTTCTATCTCGCCTTTATTCCGGGCGTGCTTGCCTTGCTTGCGTCATTTCTTTTGAAAGAAAAGAAGCATGACGCATCAATCGAAAAAAAGAGTACTTCATTCTTTTCATTTCTTCACTACTGGAAAGAAAGCCCGGCCAATTATCGTAAGCTGGTCACAGGACTTTTATTGTTCACATTGTTCAACAGTTCTGACGTATTTCTTTTATTGAAAGCAAAGGAATCTGGATTGAATGATACGTTGGTTATAGCGATCTATATTTTTTACAATCTCGTGTATGCGCTTGCAGCTTTGCCTGCCGGCATCCTCGCTGACAAGATGGGTCTGAAAAAAATTTTTGTTGCCGGCCTCGTCTTGTTTGCTGTCGTTTACTTTGGTATGGCTAAAGCAGACAACGTATACACGTTTGCGACGCTTTTTTTTGTGTATGGAATTTATGCCGCCGCCACCGAAGGTGTTTCAAAAGCGTGGATCAGTAATATCACTGATCGTAAGGACACGGCTACAGCTATCGGAACGTACACAGGATTTCAAAGCATTTGCACGATGCTGGCAAGCTCGCTGGCCGGGTTGATCTGGTCGCAGTTTGGCGCTTCGGCCACATTTATCGTGACGGCAAGCGCGTGCATTGTTGTCATATTCTACATAACGTTTGTAATTCCGGCGCCCACGATTCATGAATAAACTTTCCACGGTCCATCCGTGAAATTTCAAGCTGGCACAATTCTTTCGGCAAAGCTACAGGCGCAAAAAATTCCTCACCGCAAACAAAAAACATATGAAAAAAACATCCCTCCTAACGAGTGTGCTGGTTTTACTTTTCGCATGCAATCCAAAAAACAGCAGCAGCGATAATTCCTACGTGGATAGTTCATCAATGACCGAAGACTCGGGCATGACGATGCCTGACAGCTCAATGATGGGTGATACTTCGGCAATGAGTATGCACATGCCGATGCAAATGTGTGTTATCATGAAAGACGACAAAATGATGGTAATGGACAGCGGCAAGACAATGCCGATGGAAAAAGATGTAACCATGGACGATGGCACAAAAGTTATGAAGGATGGCCATTACATGAAGCCCGGTGGTACAAAGACGACGATGAAGAATGGAGATTGCATCATGAAAGACGGGTCTGTAACAACGGTGGACAAAATGAAGATGTAAGCGAGGTGTTTCGCTGCTGGAGCAGTGTTTTTAAAAGGCGGGCCGGCCATGCTTTTTATACGTGTAGAAATAATTTGCATGTAAGCGATTCCTGGCGTCTTCATTTTAGTATTGAGTATTCTCTTTTTACCACGAGCCATCGAAGGCAAAGCGCGCGAATCGCTAAGGAAACTTCAAACATCAAACCACGAACTTGAAACAAAACTTATACCTTCGCCTGCTTAAATAAATTGAGACCGTCATGCAAGCATGGACAGATTACCAGCAAAAGAATAAAGAACGTTTTCTCGAAGAGCTACTTGAACTATTACGCATTCCAAGTGTGAGTGCACGCAGCGAACATAAGGACGATATGCTGCGTTGTGCAGAGGCAGTGCAGCAAAAATTATTGGAGGCAGGCGCTGACAAAGCCGAAGTATACAAGACCGAAGGACACCCGGTCGTTTACGGGGAAAAAATCATCGACCCTTCTAAGCCCACTGTCCTGGTTTACGGTCATTATGATGTTCAGCCGCCCGATCCCCTCGAGCTGTGGCACAGCGGCCCATTCGATCCTGTGATCAAAGACGGAAAAATTTTTGCACGCGGAGCATGTGACGATAAGGGGCAGGTGTTTATGCACGTGAAGGCGCTGGAAACATTAACGCGTACGAACACGCTTCCGCTGAATATAAAATTCATCATTGAAGGCGAAGAAGAAGTAGGAAGTCCAAACCTTGCCACATTTGTAAAACAAAATAAGGACTTGCTGAAAGCCGATGTGATCCTTATCAGCGACACCTCGATGCTTAGCCTGCAAACACCTTCGATGGACGTTGGTGTGCGCGGCCTTAGTTATATTGAAGTGGAAGTAACCGGCCCTAACCGTGACTTGCACAGCGGCACATACGGCGGAGCTGTTGCAAACCCGATCGTCGTTTTATGTAATATGATCGCAAGTCTGCACGATCACAACAATCATATCACGATCCCCGGCTTTTATGACGATGTAGTTGTTGCAACGGAAGAAGAAAGGAAATTAATGGCCGAGGCGCCATTCGATGAGGCGGAATACAAAGAAGATCTTGGTGTGAAAGAACTTTGGGGCGAAAAAGGTTATTCAACAAACGAAAGAACGGGCATTCGCCCGACGCTTGAAGTGAACGGCATCTGGGGTGGTTATAGCGGTGAAGGTGCTAAGACCGTGTTGCCGTCTAAAGCGCATGCAAAGATCAGTTGTCGTCTCGTGCCGAATCAAAAGTCTGATACCATCACTACCATTCTAATTAACCACATAAAAAGTATTGCACCGCCATATGTAGATGTGCAAGTAATGATCCACCATGGCGGCGAGCCTTATATGACGCCGATCGACAGCAAAGGCTTTAAGGCAGCATCAAAAGCAATTGAAACAACTTTCGGCAAACATCCGATTCCAGTCCGCGGCGGCGGCAGCATTCCAATTTGCTCATTGTTTGAGCAGGAGCTCGCTATAAAAATTATTTTCATGGGATTTGGCCTCGATAGCGATAATCTTCACAGCCCGAATGAAAAATTCAATCTTGAAAATTATTACAAGGGCATTGAAACGATCCCATACTTCCATAAGTATTTTGCTGAAATGTTTGACGTTTGACGTTTGAAGTTTGACGTTAAACCAACGCGGCTTACGGTTCGATGTTTTCGAATTCCAGCTCATCTAATGAGGCGTCAATGACACAAAATGACATAATTGATTGTTACAACAAGACGGCAAAAAATTATGCGGAAAAATATCTGAATGAATTAAGCCAGAAACATCTCGACCAGGTCTTGCTGAAATCGTTCGCGGCTGAAAATGCAAGTCGTGGCAAAATGATCGACTTAGGTTGCGGCCCCGGGCAAACGACAAAATTTTTGTCTGATTGCGGTGTCCAAAATATCATCGGAACCGATATTTCTCCGGAGATGATCAACGTTGCAATATCCGTTAACCCGCAGCTCTCTTTCGAAATTGCAGACATGTTGTGCTTAAAGTATCCCGATCGCTATTTTGGATCTGCAATTGCTTTTTATTCGATCGTGCATTTTACTTACGAGCAACTCCCGCTCGCATTCAACGAAATAAAAAGAGTACTGGCGAATAACGGTGAGTTCCTTTTTTGTTTTCATATCGGCAATGAGCTTGTTCACCTCGACAACTTTCTTGATAAGCCTGTGAACATTGAGTTTCATTTTTTTGAAGTAAACAAGATCACAACTTTGATCAAAGAAGCAGGTTTTGAGATCATAGATACCATTGAACGGCAGCCATATCCAAACGTTGAATATCCCAGCAAACGTGCGTATATCTGGGTTAAGAAACTCGGTGATTCAAACTGAATCCGATGATCATCGCATTTTAATCACACGTTGCTATTTTTACACTTGAAAAAAACATTTGATGTCGCCATGCTAAGATCTGTAAGAGACGAAATAGTTGAAGTGGTAAATAAACTGTTTGTCTTCACTGACAATCAAAACTGGGATGGACTACGAATGGAAGTTTTTACCAACCAGGTGGAGTTTGACATGTCATCCCTCGGCGGTGTAAAAGCGACGCTTACATCAGCGGAGATCTGCGAAATGTGGGAAATCGGTTTCATAGGCGTTGACCATATTAATCACCTGGCTGGTAATTACATCATTCACATCGACGACAATACTGCAAATGTTTTGGCCTATGCAACGGCAACGCACTACAAAGAATCTGCAACGCTCGGGAAAACCAGGGAATTTGTCGGAACATATGACATCGGGCTGATAAACGAAGGATCAGACTGGCGTATCTGGCAATTCAAATACAACCTGAAATTCATAACCGGCAATGCTGACCTCATTTGAAATAATCGCCCCGCAGCGCACAGTAAATCACAAAGTATGAATGACTCGTCGCAAATCGCAAAGCATGTAAGAGATGTTCATTTTGGCGGTAACTGGACTGGCGTGAATTTAACGGATGCGCTTGCAGACATTAACTGGGAAGAAGCTACAAAAAAGATTTATTCGCTCAATACAATTGCAGCGCTTGTATTTCACATGAACTATTATGTAGACGCAGTTTTAAATGTGTTGCATGGAAAACCACTTACTGCCAGCGACAAATACAGTTTTGACGCTCCGCCGATACAATCGGAAGATGATTGGAAAACGTTGACGGACAAAACATGGAGACAAGCCAGCGAATTGGCGGACCTCATCGATAAATTGCCTGACACCAAACTCACCGAAACATTCGTTGATGAAAAATATGGAACGTACTACCGCAACCTGCATGGAATCGTCGAACACATCCATTATCATTTGGGACAAATCGTGCTAATAAAAAAATTATTGCGACACACAGACCAATGATTGAATATTCAACCACTGATCCGCAATGCTGATGGCCATCACCCGTAACTTCGTATCATGAGATCAAGTGTGATCGTCATTTTCATTCTTCCTTTCCTTTTGTTTTTATCATGCTCCGCTAACACGCAGAAAATATATTATTCCAAGACGGAAGGAAATTTTCTGTTCACATACTCGCATACGATCGGCCAGGTAAAGGACCACATCATTATTTGGAAATATCAATCAGAAAAAAGCGAACGATCGGAAGTGATCATATACGACGACAAGATGAATGTATTGAACCGCGTAAAGACGGACATCTTAAACGTTAACCACATCTCTTCAATAGATTTTATAAACCTGGGTCAGTCTTTTGCCGTCGTTTATCAATATAGTACAAAAACGAAGTGGTTCTGCAAGATTGCGTCTTTTGACGAAAACGGAAATTGCGTTAAAAGACAAACGATCGACAGCAGTTCACTCGCCGGGGCGCAGTATGGAAACAACCCATACAAAATAATTGTTTCACCGAATTCAAAAAGATTTGTCTTAGCAAGAATCTCTGTGCCGAGGGCGGATCTTGTAAGTCTTGACTTCCAATTGTTAGACTATGTCGCTACGCGAATTCAGCGCAGTTCGATCTTATTGCCGCGTCATGAAGTGAATCTTAATGAAGCAATTTTGGATACGACCTCCCACCTGCTTGTGCCCATGCTTAAAAGTGTAGAAAGGAACAGCATTATTATTTACAAGATTGATCTCACTACCGACAGCCTTGCAAGCGTTGCCTGTGAAATAAAGAATGGGTCACTTGCAAGCAACACCATTGGAATCGGTCAAAGGGCGGGCGAGTATATTGTAAATGCTCAGTGGAAATCTGGCGCGGGGGACAAGGCAACAAATGAAAGCGGACTATTTTTTTGGCGCTTCGGCATTAACTTGTCACACATTGCCGATACCATCTTCAAAGGCATACAGCTGCCGCGTGAATTCTTCAATGATGAGATCTATTTCAAAAGTTCGGTTATCGCCGATGATGATGGCTTTTATATCATATCTGCGCCAAGTTATATGGCATCATTGTCAAACTACATAACAAAGCGTGCAGCCACTAATTCCGATTCCATGTTTTTTTATGGTAACGCTGCAGCCATGCCCACTCCCGACGGTGTGGCTATTCCAAACAATCTCGACCCGGCCGATAAGGTGCCGGTCCTTAGGCCTGAAAGCCGGTCGCATATGCGTGGCAACACCGTCGTTGTGGAAAATTTCCACTTCATCAACGCGGCTCATCTTCGGTTGCACGTGATAAAGATTGACAATGCGAACAAGCTCGTATGGACGAAATACCTGGATGGGGCAAACGAAAAAACGCTGACCCGTTTTGTGAACCTCTCTCATATAATAAAAAGCAAGGGCACATTTAGTTTGCTCTATGCCGTATCCGGCGAAAAAGGAAAAGAAATTCTTGAGAAGACGGAATTTTTGCCAGACGGAAACTACAGCAGCAGCCTGGTGTTTTCAATGAAATTAAATTACAGTCTCATATTTCAGAAAGGCGTTGAAATTAATTCCTCAGTAATTGTCTTTCCCTGCATGATCCACAATAAGCTTGCTTTTGCGAGAGTTGAAATGGAGTGATTGGCCTACATGAACGTTAAAAATATTTAACGCGAAAATATTCTCTACGCGTTAAACCAAAATTTACCCTATAAGTCTTGGGCATGCGTTACTAAAATTTGCCCTGCTTATCCCAACACTAAAAAATCATGAGTATGGCCTAGCTCTCCGCTTTTATCTACACTTCAAAACTGTAAACCATGAAATGCCAAATGTACAGGTTGATACCTGCAAGTTTCCTGCTGTGTTTAAGTTTCGCTTCATGTATGAAAAAGGACTCCGTCCCTTCC
>DASQJI010000403.1:0-10315 GCA_035631175.1 Parafilimonas sp. | reverse complement strand
GGAAGAACCATGACAAATATGAAAACAAAGTGTATGTTCTCCCCAAATACCTCGACGAAAAGGTTGCACGTCTTCACTTAAAAAAGATCGGCGTGGAACTGGATGAATTAAGTGACGAGCAGGCTTCTTATTTGGGTATCGCAAAGAACGGTCCCTTCAAACCGGAGCATTACAGGTATTAAGAATTAGGAATTTAGGAATTGGGATTTAGCGTGAGCGAACATATAGGCTTTCTTTCCGAAAGCCTTTTTTTTTACGAAAAAAACCATGTCGAGCCACCAGTGAGACCAACCAATTTTGAAAATTCGGAGATTTCTCCTTCGTCGAAATGACGGTGCGCTTTATCAACATTTACAAAACAAAAATCAAACAACTGCAGAAGTTTTTTTTGAACCACGTGAAATAGACGTCATGTCGAACGCCAGTGAGACATCTCTTGAAACCGATCAATTTTGCAAATTCAGAGATGTCTGCTTCATCGAAATGACGGTGCGCTTTATCAATATTTACAAAACAAAAATCAAACAACTCCAGAAGTTTTTTTTGAACCACCTGAAATAGACGTCATGTCGAACGCCAGTGAGACATCTCTTGATATTGATCCATTTGAGATATTCACGATGCAAGGGCCTGTGAACGTTGAAACATTGAAACGCTCAAATTTTGAAACCCGTTCCTAACTCCCTTTAGGGTTGGGGTTAGAGATGTATCTCACCAAACTTCTCTTCGCTATTGGAAGAAGCGTTTCTTCAACGGGTAAATTCATTTCAGTTTGGATCGCATAAACGGCAGGATTTGGCAGTTGCGTGCGGTTCCGGAGCAGCTCGCTTTTGATATGCTCGTATGTATTAGCGATGCTCCGATACCATACGTCAATGAACTCCGTGCGGATGCTTCGGTATTTTTCCTCGCGCTTCTCATAAATACTTAGCCGGAATTGATATACCCTTGTCTGCGACATCGTATTGCTGAGAAAAAAGTAGCCTTCGTTTTGCTCGAGTGGAATAATGCCGACCGGTGATATCTGTAGCTTGTCCTCCACAAGTTCATACAATTCGGTGCCATTTGTGATCGTTGATCGCATTTCGCCGGCGGCATATTGGATGATCTGCTCCAGTTCTTCCATTAGTTCGTCGTCGTCCATCATCTGCTCATACAAAACCTGCAGTCTTTCCATTTGTATGCCGGTAAGTTTTTTCGGAAATTGTTCCTGCAAAAATTTTTTATTTTCTCTGAACGCAACCAGGTTGTTGTAATGAAATATCACGTCGCCGAGCTGAGGATACAACTTGTGTTCGTCAAAATATTTGTTTACTTCCTGCAGGTAAGCGAGCAAAGTATACTTTTTTAATTCGAAGTCGATATACCCGTCAGCGAACCATGTTTCCGATAACGATTTCATGCGATGCCGATTTAAAAGTCAAATTACAATATATTTAAAAACAAATGAAAGACCAATGTTCACATTAAGATGCATTGCTGTTGATAAAGTTTAATGTTAGTGCCTCGTGGATTGCGCTGTTTGCCAAATATGCTTGCGTGATAGCGTGCCGAAAAACGTTCAAAAGCTCTGCGTTTTATTATCTTTCCAACATGAGTTGCATGACACCTGCGTATAACAGGATATCATTCCTTTTTGCTTCTATAATTTTTTTGGCAACCACTATATGCGCCCAATCCGCCGATTTCAAAGTGATCGCATTTTTTACAGCAAGGAATGATGCCGCGCATATAAGTTTTGTTCATGAAGCGAACAGATGGTTTCCGGAGATGGCTGCAAAAAACGATTTCACGTATGATTCGACGAACAACTGGAATAATTTAAACGAAGAGTTTCTTTCACATTACCAGGTTGTCATCTTTTTAGATACGAGGCCCGATTCTTTGCCTCAACGTACCGCATTCGAAAACTACATGAAACACGGCGGTGCATGGATGGGTTTTCACTTTGCAGCATTTGCGCTTACACCATCCGAATTTCCACAGAACTGGGATTGGTATCACAACGAATTTTTAGGATGCGGTCAATATAAGAGCAACACATGGCGGCCCACAGCAGCCGTATTGCGTGTTGAAAATAAAAACCATCCAGCCACAAAAGATTTACCGGAAACTTTCAGATCGGCACCGAGTGAATGGTATCGGTGGCAAAATGATCTGCGAACGAATTCAAATATCGAGATTCTTTTATCGATCGACTCATCGAGCTTTCCGCTTGGAACAGGGCCAAAGCCTTACGAGATCTGGCACAGTGGCTACTACCCGGTGGTTTGGACGAATAGAAATTACCGGATGATATATTTTAACATGGGACATAATGATATGGACTACGAAAACAAAACAAACGACCAGCTTTCATCCACTTTTAGCAGCGAGTGGCAAAACCGGCTGATCATTAATGCGCTGCGATGGTTAGGCAACGGCAAGAAAAATTGAGAACAGTCATGAAACAAAATATCGCTCATGTTGCCATTGTCGTTAATGACTACGATGAGGCGATTGACTTCTACACAAAGAAATTGAATTTCATGCTCGTTGAGGATACCAGGCTGAGTGAAAGCAAGCGTTGGGTTATCGTGGCGCCACAGGGATCCGAAGGATGTTCAATATTATTAGCCCAAGCTGCTACGGAACAACAGCGGACACGGATAGGAAATCAAACAGGAGGCCGCGTTTTCCTGTTCTTACACACCGACAGCTTTGAAAGAGACTACCAGCAGCTGCTTAATAATAGAGTTCGGATCGTTCGCGAACCATCAAATGAAATTTATGGACGCGTTGCCGTATTTGCAGATCTATACGGCAATCTTTGGGACCTTATACAGCCTGCGAGATAATATCAGCTAATGAAACGAGGAAATAAAAAAATAGTGCAGTTGTCCCTGTATGATGAATTCGACAGCAAAATTTCAACATACAATGAAGGCACGTTCCCGGCTTATAAACATTTCCTGTTTGAAATATTTTATGTGCTTAAAGGAACCGGGGAACACCTGGTGAATAATGAGAAGTCTGAATATACGCCCGACGATCTTTTTATTTTGACGCCCGACGCGCATCACCAGTTTGAAGTAAAGCAGGAAACAACTATTTGCATTATCAGCTTTAACGAGGGTTTTTTTTCGCCAAACAAGTCATACGCAAAACGCGGAGTTGATTTCAGCGAAATTTTCAAAAAGCTCGAAGCGATCTATTATCATATCGCCGACCACCCGGACGCAATAAAGTTCGACAGCGAGCGTGAGTTGGTGAGATCGATAATTCATCAATTGACCGAAGAGAATGAAAAGAAGCGGATGTTCTATTACTCGCTTATGCAAAGTCTTATGTTCATTTTACTCAGCCTGATTGCGAGCAGAGTGCAGTCTGACAGCTTACGCGTAACGACAGAGGATACCGGTCAGTTAGCCCTTGACGTGATCGCTTATATCCAATATCATATTTATGACAACAAGAAATTGTCACTCCCAGCTTTGTCAAAAACTTTTGGAAAGACAAAAGACATACTTCTCCGTCAATTCAGATCAGCAACCGGGAAAACGATCAAGGAATTCATTATGGATTATAAATTAAGCCTTGTGAGATCAAGGCTTTTATTCAGTGATATGCCAATTGTTGAGATCGCAAACGAGCTGGACTTTACGGATGAAAGCCATTTAAACAAGATGTTTAAGGCCAGGTTGCAAATAACGCCTGCAAAGTTTAGGGAGATGCATAACAAATAACTTCCGTAATCTGCATAAAAGGAAATATGTATTTTCATAGCTGAATACAAAACGATTGCTATGCAAAATTGGAGGATCAAACTTTCCCTTTTCCTGAATTATTTTGTCTTCGCCATTTTATTGAACAGCGTTGGCACGGTCATCTTGCAGGTGCAAAATAATTATCAGGTTACACAGGGCGCAGCAAGTGTACTGGAAGCGTTCAAGGACCTGAGCATTGCCGCCACTTCTTTTATTGTCTCCTCTTACATAATCCGCATTGGTTATAAAAATTCAATGCTGATCGCATTAGCACTTGTAACTGCCGCATGCTTGGTAATGCCATGGCTTGGGGGCTTTGCGATGACAAAAGTTTTGTTTGCGGCGACCGGCGTAAGCTTCGCTTTAATAAAAGTTTCAGTATATGCAACCATCGGGCTTGTCACCAAAAACAAGAAAGACCATGCCAGCTTCATGAATTTCATTGAAAGCTTTTTTATGATCGGCATACTAACCGGATACTTTATTTTCGGCGCCTATGTAGATAATAAACATCCCGAATCAACGTCATGGCTGAAAGTGTATTACCTGCTTGCCGGCATTTCAATCGCTGCATTTTTATTATTACTGAGTTCTCAGCTTGACGAATCGGCAATAAAAAATGAAGAGCCCAAGCCGTTGTCGCAGGATTTTATACAAATGCTGCAACTGATCGTCGTGCCTGTTGTGTTTATATTTATTTTCAGCGCATTTTTTTATGTACTGATAGAGCAAAGTATTATGAGCTGGCTGCCAACGTTCAACAGCCAGGTATTACATCTTTCCACTGCACTAAGCATTCAGATGGCCAGCATACTTGCGGCATCGACAGCGCTTGGTCGCTTTCTTGCTGGTATTGTACTGCGCAAAATTCATTGGCTTGCAGTTTTGCTTATCTGCCTGTCGTGCGCTGCAATACTCGTTTTGCTTGCAATTCCATTGGCGCACAATTTGAGCACTGAGTCTATTCAAAACTGGGGCGATGCACCGATCGTTGCATTTATCTTTCCGTTGATAGGACTATTGCTCGCTCCTGTTTACCCCGCTATTAATTCTGTCATCCTAAGCACACTACCCGCAAAAAAACATGCACCGATGAGCGGACTGATCGTTGTGTTCTCTGCTTTAGGCGGAACAACAGGCTCTATAATCACCGGCCACATTTTCCAGGCTTATGGCGGCGAGAAGGCTTTTTATTTTTCATTGATCCCAATAGCTATTTTGATCATCCTGCTTTTCTTCTTTAACCGTTTACAAAAGAAATATTCAATCACCCAACCAGCTCCATTGCCCGTGGTCACAGATCCTTTGGTTGAAGAATATAAAAAATAAAGCTCCGCGAAAATGCGAAGCTTTATATAAACTATGCCATGCTAAGAATTACCGAATCCAGTTGAAGTTCCTGTCGTAGTGATTGTAGTTGTATTTGTTCCTGTAATCCATAAAACGATCATTCACCTTTTCAACTTTGAACGCTCTTTCCCTTTGCAATTCCTGGATCAGATCAATTTTTCTTGAAACGCTCAACCGCATGTTCATGATCGCTCTTACCTGCTGGTTGTATTCCGTGTTGATCTTGTCTAGTTGAAAGTCTCTTTCATTTCTTGTGAAAGAATACATGTCAACCCAGCGATGCGTAGAAAAGCCGATGCTTAAAACAGGAGTTGCATAGACAACCTTTGTAGAAAATGACTGCGAAAACGCAGAACTTAAAATGCCGAGGGTTAATACAAGTGTAAAGATTTTTTTCATTTTGTTTGTTTTTTATTGTTTAATAAATCAATGTATATGAGATGGTATTGTTTCTTTTTCGTTTATCAAGGGATTGTTAATGATGATTGCAGATTGGCGATTGCAGATTTCCAGATCGCAGACTTCAGATTTCAGATTGCCGATTGCAGATTGGCGATTGCAGATTACAGATTGCTGATTGACGATTCACGATTTGCCTCGTCATGAAAAAGTACCTTATCACCACACTTATTCAACCCCTCCAGGGTTGCTGGCATTCGTATCGATTATCCCCGGATTCCATCCAGGGTTATTAACAGTCAAGCCCTTGGGGCTTTCTCATTTTTCATTCAACGTGTTTCAGAACAGAAAAACAAAATCAGGATGATTGAGGATTGACGATTCAACATTGACCATCTGAGACTAGTAGCGCTGAGTGATTGGGAAAACTTTACAAACGAAACAGCCATTGGCCGTTCACAATTCACAATTCACAACGCACTCATCACTGATTATTCATTCCGATGTGTGAAGAGGCTGCGCGGTTAATTTGGCTACTCAGAAATTGATAAGCTCATTCACAATTCACAACTCACAATTCACCATCACAACAAGGCCCTGATGCTTGCGCGGCCGGTATTGATCACACGCGTTTCTGCAGGTTTGCGGCCTTCGTATTCGATACTTATTTCGAGATTGTTTATGAGGCGTTTTGTAAGACTCAGATTCCACAACAAGTTCTGCCCCGGTAATAAACCCTCAAGCATGATGTAACTGACTGATGTATTTGGAATGCCGGAGAAATTGATATTGCTGAACTGGAATCCAGCCGAGAGGCTTGTGCTTGATACGGCATTATATTTTGCCCCAACATTAAACGAATTGGAAACCGCTTTTTCTCCGCCGAACTCCGGCGCATTTTTTTTCTGTTGAAACTGGTAATAAGTTTCAATGCGGTATTTTGTTCCTGATGTAAAAATTAATTGCGGCGTAGCGACGTAGCCTTCAATATCATAATTACGGTTCGCAAATGACGGCGTAGCCAAACTGTTTTTTAAAAGCCGCTGTTCCAATTGCACCGTATAACTTCTTCCAATGTTCATCCTGCATTTCAGGTTCCAATTCTTTTGCTGCAACGTTTCAAAACCATACGTGAGCAATGACTTGTTGAACGAAGTGATATTCGTCAGGTCAATGCCCCAAACGCTGCTGTATCGGTTATAAGATAAAGTATTACTGAAAGTATGATTAAGGTTTATGAGCGTTGTATCATTTATACTCCCTTTGAAAGGTCCATACGTTGGGTTGCCGTCTGATTGCTGTTTCTTATACGTTTGCAGAGAAGATTGCAAAACAAACCGGGTCAGAAATTTCATAAAGGGTGCATCCTTCTCTCCTTTCGAAAATACTTTCGGATTTAATGTCACCGCATAATTGAATTGCGTATAGTTTGCTTTAATGTATTCATTCGTCGGCGTATATATTCGAATGAACTTCGCCTGGTCTGGAAAAGCGGCAAGTTCAAATTCATTCAACTGCTGAATGCCATCGTTGTTGTAATCGATCCAGGCATACAATCCTGTGCCCGCTGGTACTTCAACATATGAAAAACTTCTTTTTTGTTCCTGCCCGCTTCCAATTTCATACAACGTATTTCCAATCACAAAACCTTTCCACTCATTCACAAAATATTCAGCACGCCCGAGCAAGCTATTGTCAGGCGTTTGGGACGTGAGCTGTGTGTTGTACACATACAATTGCCGGTATGTTGCATTGACGCGAACCTGATGGTGCTTGTTGCTATATAGTTCACCCTGGAAGTTATAATTATGACTTCTGTCTGTTTGCACCAATGATTCACCCGACGGAAGTTTATCTCCTCTCGTGAAATAAGTAAACGACCAATGATTACTCTTCGTTGCATCCGAATGCACGTAAGCGGAAAAAGTTCCAAATGCATAGCTCAACGGCGTAAGGGTGTCTGAAAAATCATTTCGTTGCTCATTGTGTTCGAGTTCGTAAGTCGTGCCGAGTGTGTAATTGTGAAAAGCAGAAAACGTTTTATGCAGATCGACGTTTGGACGAAGAAAAAAACCTTTATCAGCCGGAGTTGTGCTGTTTGTAAGACTAAACGCGTCAGTCAATTCAAATCCTTTTAATATTTGGTGATGCAGTATTTCGTTTCGTATCCCGGTAAAGTCATCGCTCCTGATGTAACTGGAAAAACGATAGAGCACATCGTTATTTTTGTCATCTTTCAGGTCCAGCGTAAATGAAGGAAGATGTTCTGTTGCCGCCTGGGTTAGCAGCGGTAGTCCCCAGTCTCTCGTAAACTCGACGGGCCGCAATCGTTCGACAGGTTGAAAATTTTTATCTACCCATTCATAGTCCGCATTCGCCGTTAGTTGCATCGTCTTGTTTTTTGTCTTCCACCCGATTGTCCTCGTGATGTCGATCTTTGATGCATAGCCTTTGTCGTTTTCCTTATCCTTTGATGAAAAAGTGTTTACATCATAATTGCTAAAAGCAAATTCCGTTCGAAGCAAGGTCTTATCATCTATCTGCCATGCGATACCTGCATTAACAACCTGCTGCTTTTTTGGCGTCACTAAAAAAGACGCTGGCTCATAGCTACCCTGCGCAACTCCGTTCAGTGGCTGGATCCATTGATAAACGTTACCATTTACTGCATTAAACAGCGGGACATAATTTCCTTTATTCACACCTACAAAAACAAAATTCAGGGCATACCGCGCACTATCCAGGCTGGTCGAATAGACATAGATAGAATCGTGGCTACCATCGTACACCGTATCGATCTTTTTATACAGGATCTTATTTATTGAAAACGTATCGATATTAGCAACTGGGTAAAATGCGTCCTGGATACTATCGCCGAGGTTGGCGAGAAATTGTTTTTGCGCGTTATCCAAATTTTGATCTATGGGTGAATTTTTTGCATCGGCATTGCTGTAAGCAGAAACATTAACCGTCACTTTTTTTCCAAATTGAAAATCGTTGTTGATGTATAACATCGAGTTTAAATAATTGCGATCCGCATACTCGAACTCAACCTGTATGCGCGTGTCTTTCGTGATCATTTGTTTTGGTGTGAAAAGAATTTCGGCAGTATTATAGTTGATCACATAATCCTGGTCTTCGCCACGCTGCACCTGCACGCCATTTAGAAAAACCTTTTCGGTGCCGGCAAGCACGATAAAAAATAACTCGTTGTTATTGCCCTGCAACTTATAAGGACCCTGGTTCCCTTCCTCCCCTTCAAAAATGTTTCTTGCGAATTTGCCTTTTGCAATAGCACCCGATAACAAGGTGTTACCGGCGACATGCTCAGATACTTTATACCGCTGCTCATACGACAATCCCTGCAGGCGCTTATAAAATTTGAGAAAATAATTTTCATCCTGCCGCAGATCTATATCGCCCAGGTTCAATTCCCACGTCTTTTTTTTAAATTGAAGAAGCACATTGTCGAATTCGTTCAACTGTGCGGTTGTGCCGTCAGGCTGGATCGGGATATTATTATCTGTGATTGCCGCATTTAGTTCGATACTGTCGCCAATGTAACCACTTAACTGAAGATTAAGTTGAGAATTGAATACGGCATCCTGTGTATTTCCAATACTGATGCTTTTCCCAAAACTGCCGTTGTAGTTCAGTTTGCCGAAATTGATGAACGACTCATCGGCTCTTGCAGCAATGACAGGTGAAGCAGCAACAAAATTGTTTTTTATACTGTCGTATCTATACCGTTGAGCTACGGCATTAAGTTTTTGCGGAAATACACGGTAGATTATCTGAACGCTATCAATTGGAAGAGGCCTCTTAAAAGTAAGCATCGCGTTTACCCAATCGAGAGTGTACCACGACGAGTCATATCCTTCAATAAAAAAAGTATTTGGTACAATGCTCAACGAATCAATTTTACCCGCCATATTCGCAGGTATTTTTTTACTGCGCAGGTTTGAAAGTTGCGCTGCAACGGGCAAGACAGTTATGGTTGCCATTAAAAAAAATATCAGCCTCACTCCCCGCAATGCAATAGTTTTAAGATAAACAATTATCAGGTAAATTTATTGTTTGAATTCAAATTCGTCCTTTCATATAATTTCTGATTAAATTCACTTTCCCAAAACTATAAGCGATCATTATGAAAAAGATCTACACCAGCATTCTCTTGAGCTTTGCACTTGGACAGTTGTGCGCACAATGGAACAGCAACACCGCACAAAACCTTCTCGTGGCGAATAAAAACAGCAGTGATATCCAGGTTGCAAACACCACCGATGGTCGAACGTGGATCGCATTCTATAGCCTGCGTGACGGGAATTATGACATGCGTGCTCAATTGCTCGACTTTCATGGCAACCGTATGTTTGGCGATACCGGCATTCTCGTGAGCAGTAAAAAGTCAGGCAGTGCGACTTTTGTTTTTAATGTTTGTGTTGATCATGATAATTTCCTCGTCGTTGCATTCCAGGTTCAAAAAGGTTCGTCTTATGAATGCTGGATCCAGCGGATAAGCACCGAAGGTCATTTGCTTTGGGGACATGGCGTCGATCTTGGTCCCGGTTTGTCACCTTACCCGGCTGCACTAACCACAAATGAAATTGCAGTGGCATGGAATAATAATGGAAAAGTGGACTTTCAAAAATTGAGCGCATCGGGCGTTCCCGCGTGGGTCCCTTATAAGGAATTCAGCGGAATAAATGGCGCCCCCGTATCGAGAGCGCAGGTTGTCGCAAGTGTAGAAGGTAGATTCAGTATGGTGTACCAACAGCAATTTTCAGCGCCATTCTATACGAATTTATACGAACAACGAT
>DASQJI010000402.1:0-1642 GCA_035631175.1 Parafilimonas sp. | reverse complement strand
GCAATGCCTTCGAGACGTTGTGTATGAAAAGCCGGCTGCATAAGCCGGCGGTGTGTTAACCATAGTTCGCCATTACTGGTTGAAAGTCCTTCACCAAGAAAAAGCCCCAGTAGTTTCGTTGCGCCGGGTTTCAAATAATTTTTATGGTTGTCAAGCCAAACGTGCTTTACATAATCGGGGTGTTGAAAAACGTAATACTTTTTACCGGCAAAATGGGCAGTCACGGCCGGGCCGTAATTTTTTGCAAGCTTCGATAAAAAAGCGACCGGGTTCTTTAAGACCTCAAAAGTGCTGCCGAAGAACAAATTACCCTTCACCCTTTCAATATCCTGGTGCGGTCGCGGTGAAGATGGCAGCGTCGTCATTATAAAAAAATGTCTATGAAGTTAAGCCTAAAAACTTGTGATGAGCCTGAGCACACATCTTTCTCGCAACTGATCTTCCGAATTCCTGGAAATATTCTTAAATTTAATGTCGCTGTTCAAATACGAAAACAAATTCGCATGGTTTCTTAATCCCACAATCTTCTTACATGAAAACATTATTCGACAGGTCAACCAACGACGAGATAATTGAGCGACTCCAAACGTTAACGCCGCAGGCGACGAATCGTTGGGGCAAAATGAATGTATCCCAAATGCTGGGTCATCTCGACCTTTCCTTCCAGGCGAATTTCGGGATCATCAAATTGAATCGTGACCTGTTGTTAAGCACCGTTTTTAAACCCGTTGCAAAACGAATACTGCTGGGTGGAAAGCCATTTCCTAAGAACATGCCTACCGACAAAAAGCTACTGCCAAAGCAGTCCCTGGATTTCTTTGACGAACAAAAAAAGGTGTTGGCAATGATTGCGAGATATGCAACCGAGGGGCCAGAAATCATTTGCAGGAATCCTCACAATATATTAGGAAAGATCAGCCCTGAACAGTCTGCTTTCATCTCATACAAACATGTAGATCATCATTTGCGGCAGTTCGGTGCATAGCATGATCGCTTGAAACTTCGTGGTATGACAATATCTATTGCTGATGTGTTGACGATCGCAGGTGCGGTGATCTTCTTCGGTTTTGGCATCGCTTATTTTTATAAGTCGCGGTCGCCAAAAAATCACTGCACTACGGTTCAAAAAAACATGGAAGCGCTTAGTGATGACAACAGGATGATGATGTTTGCGCTGATGCGTGGCGCCGGTGGTGGAGCGATCGCTGTTGCCGTTATTATCACCTGGCTTCAGCTCCAGTATTTAAAAACGCCCGGACAGTGGATCCCGCATTCGATTCTGATTGTATCCGCTTTGTTTTTTTTGCCTGCCATAAACGGCATATTTCTCGTTAACCGAAACAGCAGGTCAAATCGTCCACCAATCTTGCTAACACTGGCAATGGCGCTGATCATCGCAGGGTATTTCTTCAATATTCGCAGATGAATTGCTAACACATGCGTGAGTGAACAAAAATGCAAACATTGATTGGTTTAATCTTTTCAGCTCATAAAAAAAAGAGACTGATAAAAATAATTACCAGTCTCCAAATTGAATCATTGTTTTATCACTTGATCCATTTCACGGATCTTACGTGCCCTTCCTTATCTGAAACAGACAATGTATAAAGGCCGCTGTTCAACCTACTCACATCCATTTTAT
>DASQJI010000401.1:0-3278 GCA_035631175.1 Parafilimonas sp. | reverse complement strand
ACCCAAAAAACCGTTTGCAACTGCGCCACCTGTATCCCCCGACGTTGCAACAAGAACAGTCGTGTGCTTATCAGAATTACGGTTGAAATATCCAAGGCAGCGGCTCATGAATCTTGCACCGACGTCTTTGAAGGCAAGTGTCGGGCCGTGAAATAATTCCAGTGCATAAATATTTTCCCCCACCTTAACCAACGGAAAATCAAAGTTCACCGTCTCCGCCGTGATGTGTCGCAGGACATCGTCCGGAATACTGTCACCAACAAATGGCTTCATTATCGTAAATGCCAGGTCTTCTTTCGATAAATTATAAATGTGCTGAAGAAAATTCTTCGATAGTTCCGGAATGTAGGAAGGGAAGTACAAACCTTTATCGGGCGCCTGGCCACGAAGAACCGCTTCGGAAAAATTCACTTTGTGTGACGGATCGTTCAGACTGTAATAATGCATGATGTAAACTAAAATTATTTCTTTATTGGCTTCCCAAAATCACTTCGGCTAAAGCCGATCTACGTTCTGATTCGCATTCCTTCCCAAGACTGAAGTCTTGGGTTAGAGAGCTGCATGCGCCTGAATGATTCAAACCAGCACTTAAATAAAACTCTTCGAAGAATGGGTCCTTCGCTTCATTACTGCTGAGCCGGCCAAGGACTACAATTAACCCAGGGCTTTAGCCCTGGGAACGACAGCCAACAGGCGAAAGCTGGCTTTAGCCAAAGTCCTCTTCGCTATATCCGAGACTTTCCAGGAAATGTTTATACTCTTCCGCAAAAGTCAGTTTCTGGTGATGAAGTTGTTGATTATCTATGTAGGCCCTTACGGAATCAACTTGCCGATCACTAACCGATGCAGCAAAAAATTTATCAGCCCACTCCAATTTATTTTTGAGCAATTGAGTTTTGTTCGCCCAATATGCACTTTCTCCCTTTAGCAGTTGCATTTGCTTTGAAATGCTGTATTCAGATTTTAACAACATCAGTATGTGAATATGTTCATCGTACCCGTTAATTCTGTCGATATAAATTCCCTTCTCTTTTGCGTTGGCGCTGATGTGAGAACACACCTTCTCGAGAACCGGCGGCTTTAACAGCGGCACACGATTCTTCGTTCCCCAAACGGCATGTACCCATATCTTGACGTATGACATATGCTTAATGGACTTCGGCTAAGATCCCACCTCCACTATCGAGTCCCGAGACGAAGGTCGAGTTGATAGATACCAAACTATTCTTAATCTCCGTTAATTGAAGTTCTGAATTCTGACCCGTTTTTACCAAAGGCTTCAGCCATGCAAACTTGCCGTGCGCATTTTCCTGCTTTAGCCCCCATCTCTTCGTCCTTAAAGAACCTTCACTCCTTCTTTATTGATCGTCGTTACGTGTGTGTGATACGCAATGCCAAGCTTTTCAAAAACTTCCTTCATTGCGCTCTCCACACTCTTCGCCGTTTCTGCATCTTTACTGAGCATAAAGATGGAGGGACCTGAACCCGAAATTCCACCGCCCAAAGCACCAGCCTCCTTACTATTCTTTTTCACTTCATCGAATCCCGGTATCAAGATGCTTCTGATCGGTTCAATAATCACATCTTCCAATGAGCGGCTGATCAAATCGTAATCATGCTTTATAAAACCAGCAACAAGCCCTGCAATATTTCCCCATTGCCGTATCGCGTCTTTAAGCTGGACCTGTTGTTTTAAAATTTGCCTCGCGTCTGAAGTGCGCACTTCGATCTGGGGATGCACCACCGTAACGTGCAAAGGCGGGGCGTCCAACGTAACAATGTCGAGTGGCAGGATCGACCGAATGAGTGTAATGCCTCCGTAAAGACACGGCGCTATATTGTCGGCATGCTTTACGCCACACGCAACCTTTTCTCCGTTCATCGCAAAACGTACCAGGTCCTCCTTGCTATAACGATTCCCAAGTAAAACATTTGCTGCAAGAACAGCACCGGCAGCACTGGCCGCGCTTGAACCGATACCACTTCCGGGCTTAATGTTTTTTTTGCTGGTGAGCATAAACCCCCGTATATCTTTTGTCTCGTCAAGCAAGGCCAGCAAAGAAGCACCGCTTACATTTCTTTCTGGCTCTGTCGGCAGGTCATATTCATCATCGTTAATAATGTGAACACCGGGCTCATCAACGATCTCTACTTTCAATTCATCGCAAGGCTCATTCAACGCGAAGCCGAGTATGTCGAAGCCGCATACGATGTTGGCCACGGTGGCCGGCGAGAGAACGGAAACAGAAGCCCCCGGCCCCTGAAGGGGGGAGTTACTACTATCTTGTTGGGATTTCGTTGTCAAAAGCAGTTTTTGCAGTCGGATTATATTAACCTTTATCTGTTGCAGGACGTACTCAGGTTTTGTAATTACTTGTTCGTTTTTGAATCGAAGAATCGTTAAACCGAACTCCCTTAAGTTTCTCTCTCTTTCGGCATCATTTCTTTTCACATCTTCCTTTTCGTGAATAGAACCGTCAATTTCAATTACAAGCCTTAGCTGATGACAATAAAAATCTGCAACGTAAATGGAAAGTGGGTGTTGTCTTCTAAATTTTAAATTCCATTCGTTTGACTTGAGATAGTTCCACAATAATTCTTCGGCATGGGTCATTTTGTTCCTAAGTTCTTCAGCTTTTTTAAAAATCAAAGGATGGGCACCGTAATGCATATTCATGCCTTCGTCTCCTAACGGGCTATACTCAGTGGTGTATAAAAAGCTTGGTCTCATTTGTACAAAAATACCTTCGCCCTCAATCTCTCTTCTCCCTTTAGGGTGGGGCATCTTACGATGCCACCCTCATGATGTCGGCAAAAACTCCGCTCGCCGTAACATCGGCACCCGCGCCCGCTCCTTTCACTACCAACGGTTGTTCAGGATAGCGCTGCGTGTAAAACAAAACAATATTATCCTTGCCGTATAAATGATAAAAATCTGAATTCGGAGGGATGTGCTGCAATCCAACAGCAGCCTTGCGCCCATCTGCTGACGGAGTGGAATTAAACTCCGCAACAAATTTCAACTTGCAATTTTTGGCTGCTGCTTCCTCGTATAATTGTTTGAAATGCGCTTCCTGTTTTCGCATCTCTTCATAAAAATTTTCGACGCTTCCTTCAAAGCAGGAAGCGGGTAGAAATGCGCTGTTGCTGATATCATCCATTTCGATATGCTCGCCTGCCTCACGTGCGAGGATCAATATTTTTCGCATCACATCGGTACCGCCGAGGTCCAAACGTGGATCAGGTTCGGTATAGCCTTCATCCTGCGCCTGCTTTAC
>DASQJI010000400.1:0-6715 GCA_035631175.1 Parafilimonas sp. | reverse complement strand
CCTTTTAGAGTTCGAGCATTTACGCGCCGCATATTTTCCGGAATCACCTTGGGATAATATAATTTTATCGGTGTTCGATTTTCCTGAACCTATACCTGTTTTTGTTGCCCCCGTGATGGTGTATCTTCCATTCCACCATGGAAGTTTACGAAAGTCGGCAGTATCAGCTATTAACCCGTGTTGTCCTGTACTATCAATGTAAAAGATAACTCCACCCGCGTAGTGCTGACCAATCCAATGCCCTGCTGCAGACTGATCTAAGTTTCGTGAGGTTATTGTAGATGAACTCTTAAGATTGTCTTTAGTACAGGAGATGGCTAACAACAAGAGCGCTGCGAATCCTCTTTTGATCGTTGTGTTCATGGCGAGATAGTTTTAACGTGAGAGAAACGGTAATCGTCATTACGTATAGGAAGGTATTATCAGGATTTTTGAGTGATCACAGTTAAACCACTAATTGTTCTCCGTTAAATGACGATATTTAGCGGATCGCTGTCTATAACAGCCGAGAAGTTCGGCTATCCGAGCCGAAGGGGAGGGGCTTCGGAGGCGATAGCCGAGGCATCACTCTTTCAATCCCTAAGGCAGCGAACAGACTGGCCCTCTCGCAATTCGTCGGTAACGAACTTGCTGATGTCGCCACTGTAGTAACTCAGGCTCACGTACCAGGCATTGTTAGTACTGAACTCTGAAGAACTCCACCAGGCGCCGTAACTCCAAATGTTGAAGAATGTACCATTGCTGCCACGGAAGCCGCCCGGAAGCGCTGTGAAGCCAGTTTTATTAGTAGCACCTTTGTTAGGCTTATACCACAGGCCGGTGCCAGCTTCAAGGGTTCCGGTATCTTTCAATTTGCCACCCGCATTGGTCCCTAAATGTGTTGATAGTGTGTCCCATTCAGCATCACTGGGTACATGCCAGCCTGTAGGAGCCAATCCTCTTGGATCGTTTACAGCATACCAGTTGTATAATTTGCCATAGACAGCACCGGTAACAGAGTCATTGTTAAACCAGCACCACGCACCGGTGGTTAATGTATCCCAGTCAGCTTTGCGCCTTACCTGTGGTATGTGGTCCCCGTTTCTATAATGGTTGACATCTAAATTTTTAGTCATCCACCTTTGCGTACCGATACGTACGGAGGCATATCTACCGGCAACAACATCCGTTGCATCAAAATCATGGGTTGGGAGCTGACGATTGATGTTTTCTTTCTGACAAGCAAAAGCGACAAGCAATCCAACGGCGGCGAGTGCAGTTTTGATCGATGTGTTCATGTTGATGAATTTAGAGGTAGAATAGATTTGATTTGCTGACTGAAGATAAGATCGTTTCCGCGTATTTGCAGGAGCGGATAGGCAATTCGAGGCGATAGCCGAGGTCATTGGGGTCACATTTATTCGCAATGTTGTAAGTGCAGGATCGGTTGCGAGCAAGCTCTAATCTTTTACGCAGCGAACACCCTGCAGTTCGAAAATCGTTTAAAGTAATTTGCAACCTGTAGAAAAGTCAATCTTCGAAAATAAAGCTTACACTTCGCCATGAACGAGTTACCATACATTGACACGCCAACAATTTTTCAACGCGAGCTTAGGCGACTTCATACTCTGAGGGAAGGCGCGAAAATTAAAGACGCAAGAAAATATCGTTTGACAAAAAAAGAACGTCAAATCATTTATCTAAAAACGGGCGGCAAGTGCCATGTGTGCGGACAAGAAATTTTGGTTGGAAAATTTGAAGCAGATCATGTGCAATCATACTCGAGTGGAGGAACGAGCATAACAGACAATTTTCTACCAGCATGTAAGACGTGCAACAATTACAGATGGCATTATTCATCAGAAGAATTTCAATGGATTTTGAAACTTGGTGTGTGGGCAAGGACAGAAATTGCAAACGACACTGACTTAGGTAAGTTAATGGCTGAGATATTCGTAAGACGAGAAAAAGTTAGAGAAGCTCGAAGAAAAAATCCCAGAACAACTTCTCATTGACTTGGTAAAGTACAGCAACCAACATGAGTATTTGCAATAGCAGGGCTGACGAAACATCAATCGGCTGCAAATCTCTACTCAGCGGCAGCTCGGGCTTGACGTTAATAATTAGGCTGCAAATGTTATCTTCAACGATAATTTTTCAATGAAGCATTGCTCAAGCTGGACGTTCAATAAATATCTTGCCATCGCAAATACTTTTTCGTTGTGCGTCAACTCCGATTACTCCAAACAAACTAGATTTAACTCTTGAGACTTGCAGCACTAATTTTATCGCCTATTATTTTACTCACATTTATCGCCTGTTCACAGGTCATGAAATCAAAACGCAATACTGAACTTGGTAAAGCCCAAACACTGCTTTGGAGTGCTGATTGGAGTGCAGATGACAAGCTGATTGCAATTGGCGGCGACGATAGCTTGCTAAGAATTTTTGACGGCAAATATCTCAAGCAAATGAAAACCTATCGTATAAATAGTATGATAAGACAAGTCAGTTGGCATCCGAAAAACCATAGTATCGCCATAGCAACGGCTGGCAACCAGGTAAGTATTTTGAATACAGAGTCAGGCAAGTTTATCAAATTGGAAGGAGTCACGAACGGTGCACGAGCCATTGGATGGAACTTCAATGGAGAGCTTCTTGCCACAGCAGATAACGAGGGTTTGATAAAAATCTGGGATGTGAAAGGCAATTTGCTACGAGTAATTAAAAAGGAAGACACCAACAGCTACTTCTCATTACACTGGCATCCCTATAAAAACATCATCGCTGTGAGTGGGGATGATATTCGAATTGTGGATACATCGGGTACAACATTAAACGTCATCAAACACAGAAAAGAGAACACAGGTATACTGGCTATCCGATGGCATCCTGAAGGTGAGTTTTTTTCAACAGGTGACTATGGACATGATCAGGAAGGTGTAAAATCCATTCTGCAATTTTGGAAGCCGGATGGCACGTTAATGAAAACGATCTATGGAAGTAAAGCAGAATATAGAAATATTCAATGGAATAAAGAAGGCACACAGTTAGCTACCGCGAGTGACGCACTCCGTATATGGAATAAAAATGGCGACCTCTTATTCAGCGGTATTGCTGAAGAGTTGTTGTGGGGATTAGATTGGAACAGTAAATCCGACCATGTTATTACAACAAGCATTAATGGACGTATAAAACTTTGGAATGCACAAGCTAAATCGATAATGAAAACAACGGAATGAAATTATATAGTCAATTAGCGAAAAAAGGTACAACGCACAACAGCGTAAGAATTGGTCAGCTAAACAAGGTAAAGCCTGAAAAGGACAGCGCAATCTTATCATACGAACAATACAACGACCTTTATTTTGCGGACTATTATTTTAAAAAGGACAAGCTCATCAAATTTAGGTTTGGAGAAGATATCCGTAATGCACTGCACATAACACGGTATTTGCAATAGCAGGGCTGACGAAAGACCAATCGGCCGCAAATGTTTACTCACCAACTGTTGGGACTTGACGTTAATAATTAAACTGCAACATGACGGCACAAATAACCGATAGTATCATGATCAACGACGACGTGCACATGATGTACGGCTGGCCTTTAGAGCAGTACTGGGACAGGCACAACAACAAGCCTCCGCTGTATGGCTCAAAGACCGCTATGTACCGTAGAGGCTACTATGCAAAGTTGAGCATTGAGGATGCTAGGCTGTACCTGATCGATTTCTACGGCTCAACGATGAACATGGAAACTATTTATCCGCTCGTAGAGCGCTCGCTGCACGATCTATTCCCCGGTGCTGGTAAAGTCTTTGCTGAATGGTATACCGGCGACATACAGATACCGATGGGCAACCAGATCGATTACGTTCATTATGGGTATGGGAGGAGCTATATTCGAGTACTGCACGACTGTACACGTGGAGAATGGAGTAGTAGTTGATCCGGGCATGTTTGTGATGGAGTAATTACCGTCGCAGTCGTGCTTAAATGCCGGTTTGGAAAACAACCATCAAGGATGGCTGTATGCTTCATAGGAATGCAGTAGCTATGTTCGCCATTTACGGAAAATGAGTCTTTTGACTCAAAATGAACTTGTGCACATAGCTATCTTGCACACATGACGACACAAGCACTAACTGTCGAGGTCATCTTTGATTTTGTTGCAGGATTATGGAGTAGTCCGCAAAATGGCACTATATGGTACTTTTCATTCAATCGTGGGACGGAATATTCAACATGCTTGTTAAAACAAGATATTAGCACCTCGCTACCCGTTCAATTCCGTTATAAAATCACATATGAAACCGGCCATTTTTATCTGCATTTAGACGAAACGGAAAATAAAATCGTATCAATTAACCCTTCAGAGCTAATCTTAGAACCAAATGTTTCTGCACCTTTCAAACTAATCAAGAAATCGAAAATTTAAGAGTTCCAGCACAGCAAATAATATAAACAGGGCGAGTGCGGAGGCTTTTATTTTTTCTTGTGAGAGAGCCCGTGCCTGCTACTTAACATAACAGTCAGTTATTGGCAAGGCGCTCAAATCAATTCATGCGCCCGGGCGTGAGTGCTGGTACCATCTAATCAACAGGTCTATTAAGATGCACGGGCGCGCCAAACGCGGCTTCGACGATAACTATAATTATGTTTAAGTTGCGGACAGCGGGGCGAAGGAAAGGCTTAAGTTTTCTGTGTAAGCCTTTAGCGAGAGCTGAGGCCGTGCGTGAGCGAAAAATGTGTGGCCTTTCCGACCTTAGGAGGGCATCGGAGGCTCACAAAGCCGACGCTCTTGCCGACATTAATACGTGTGTATTCAAGTGCAAGTGTGTCTCTTATTTCGTCAGTACCATCTGCCTGGTGTCAATTAATCTTCCATCAACATACAATGAGTAACTGTATGCGCCTGCCGAAAGGGTAGTGGCATCTATCTGCGAACTGCCTTTGCCATACCCGGAAAGATTTATCTCCTTTAGTACTGCGCCCACTTTATTTGTTATAACTATTTTGGCTGAACTGTATTCTTGGGGTAAAGTGTAAGCAATAGCCGTTGTATGATTAAACGGGTTCGGTACATTTTGCTGCAATGAAGCACTTGTAATGTTGATTGCTTGCTGATTGCTTCTTGTATTTTGCACATTCATCATCGCTTCCAGTTTTGCAAGCCGGGTTTTAAGGTCGTTGATCTCAGCATCCTTTGCATCATTCTTTGCAGATAGTTCCTGCACAGCCTTCACCAGTGGCACCACAAAATCTGCATAACGCAATCCGTACAATCCATCTTTGGTTTGTGGTTTATCTACACCACTGAAATCGTAGTTCAGTTTCTTTGCGGCGGCTTCTACTTCCTGCGCAATAAATCCATTGTACACAATTCTGCTTGCTGCATCTGCTGATGGCCGCATAATTGCTTTCATCTTTTCATAAGAGCTGTCATGCTTTGTTCCTTGATTATAATATTCATTCAAACTGGTTATATCAACTGTATAAGTTATAGGTCGCAGGCTGTTAATAAATCCGAGACCTTGTACATCTTCCTTAATATTCTTTTTATACCTGCCATCACTAAAAGTTGTCCAGCCCACTTGTCCACCAATAGATGTTACCTCATCATTCCCAACCTGCACTTTATTGCTTGCATCTACAATTGCACGGCTGCCGATTACAGTAGCATTCATTAAATTTACTGTCGAGACATCGGCACCAAAACCTAAGGCTGTATTTTCATTCCCGGTGTAGTTAATATAAAGGCCATTTCTACCAAGTGCAACGTTACCAGTTCCGGTGGTGTTGTTACTAAGGGCATAGTCGCCAATTGCAGTGTTGTAATTCCCAATGGTGTTCTCTTCGAGGGCCCGTTCTCCAAAAGCGTTGTTTTGATATCCGGTGGTGTTGTGAAATAGGGCAAACATTCCATTTGCGGTATTAGCACGTCCCGTGGTATTCCTCCAAAGGGCATGATACCCATTCGCAGTGTTCTCAGACCCGGTATTGTAATAAAGGGCCTCGTATCCAGTCGCAGTGTTGTAGTCCCCCGTTTTGTTGTTATAAAGAGCATAGTTCCCAGTCGCGGTATTGTAATTCCCGTCAGTGTTGTTATACAGAGCACTACTTCCATTCGCAGTATTGTCATATCCGGTTGTATTAGAAAACAGTGCGCGATACCCACTTGCAGTGTTATTATACCCTGCAGTATTGGAATAAAGGGCCTTACTGCCTATTGCTGTATTTTCTGTCGCCTCGTAAGAAATCGTAACTCCATTCCCGTTATTATAGAGGGCGCTGTCGCCAATAGCAACTAAGTTGTTTCGGACCGTATTGCTGTAAAGCGCTCTTACTCCAATTGCAACATTGGAATATCCCGTAGTGTTATAATAAAGTGCGTTGTGACCTCCTGCTGTGTTATAATTACCCGTTGTATTGGAGTACAAGGCACCGCGCCCGACGGCCACGTTACCAGTTCCGGTAGTGTTTGAATATAGGGTGTAGGCTCCATTTGCAATATTTCCTGTGCCCGTTTTGTTCGAATAGAGTGCCTGGTTTCCGATTGCAGTATTGAATTTCCCGGTGCTAATTCGCGATAATCCCAGATAACCGAATGTTGTATTTCCTTTGGTGGAATCACTATCTAAATAGCCGGCCTTCTGGTTATTCACCTTAAACATCAACGATTGTGCATCGGTGGTGCCAATGAAATTTGTACCGGAAATCGTTCCGCTATTGCC
>DASQJI010000399.1:0-5497 GCA_035631175.1 Parafilimonas sp. | reverse complement strand
ATTACAAAACAGGCACCGAACTTAAATACAACAAAGAAAACCTGCTCAATCCCTGGTTTGTAGTTGAGCGTTGATGAAGACGCGAAAATAATCAGCGGTAAAAATAATAAGAGCATGAGCAAAAAGGCGGTCAGCGAACTTGCACCGTTTCCAAATACTTTTTTAATAGGTGTTCAAAAAGCAGGCACCACGACGCTGAATGACTGGCTTTCTCAACATCCGCAAGTGTATGGATATGCTTCGTTAAAAGACATTCCTCTTTTTGTAAAATTTCCATCCGCCGAACAACTAAATAAAAGGCTTGCCCTGGAAACGCCTTCATACGATGGGCAAAAAGTTGTGTTGCACTCGGCAGTAAACTATATTTTCTATCCGTCGCTTCTTGAAAAAATTTCAACTGCAAAACCCGATGCACAATTGCTGCTCATTTTACGTAACCCGGTTGAACGGGCGATATCATCGTATTTTTATTTTCGCAAAATGCTGCGCGAAAAACGCGATATCAGCGACGCGCTGCTGTATGAACCTCAACAAAACCCGGAGATCACAAGAGACAACAATGACTTCACTTATATTGAGCATGGCTTTTATTTTCGACAAATAACAAATTGTCTTCGGTACTTCTCCCGTGAGCAGCTTCTCATCTTAAATTATGATGATTTGAAAGCTGCACCGCATGATTTGATAAAATCGGTTTTTCATTTTTTGAAGATCGATGAAAACTTTTATCCCGATCTCACTATTAAAAATGTGACCGGAGACCTGAGAAGCCAGTTGCTGCAGGAAACATTATTGCAAAAAAATAAACTCAGGAAATGGCTGGTGGACCATTTGATCGATCCCTGGCTGCCGGTCAATAAAAGGAAACTTCTTAAAAATAAAATATTTGAACTCAACACCGCGCGACAAAAACACCCCGAAGTAAACGCGTCAGACAATCAACAAATACCTCTTGTACAAAACAAATTGCGGGAAGTTTACTTGCACGAGACAGCCAAGCTCGATGAACTGCTCGGCACAAAATACTGCGCTACCTGGTTCGGTCAGGAGGTGACCGAAAACTACTAACAGAGCCGCCTATGTACAAGATCGTCCAGATGGTGCCAGCGTTGGGTTGGGGAGGTGCACAGGTATTTTGCATTCAATTGTGTAACGAACTGGCAAAATACGATGGTTACGATATTACATTGATCTCAATGTACGAACACGACCCTGGCAGGCATTTGCCTCTTTCCATGCTGGATAGCAAAATAAAATTTATCACGCTGGGTAAAAAGCAGGGAATCGACCTGAGCATGTTCACAAAAATTTACCGGACGCTAAAAGAGATCGAACCTGATGTTGTGCATACGCACCTGCATGCAGGATACTATTGTTTTTATGCTTATGGCAGGTTGCGTTATTCATTCAAAAAAATTCATACACTGCACAATTTAGCAAAACAGGATGCACCACTGCACGGACGAAAAATGTTTAAGTATTTTTTCAAACGGAACATTATTCACCCTGTTGCTATCTCTGAAGAAGTTTTCAAAAGCGCAAAGGCCGAGTACGGTTCATCGGTGAAAACACTTATCAACAATGGTTCAAACGAGATCACGCCTTCTGTTGCTTTTGAGGAAACAGCCCGAAGAATAGATTCGTTAAAAAAGACACCGCAAACAAAAATATTTTTGAATGTAGCGAGGATAAGCAAGCAAAAAAACCACCGGATGTTGCTTGAATGTATGCGGCAATTGGAGGGCGCAGAAGCTGATGTCGGTGCCATTATCCTTGGCGACTGTGCACCAGCCAACGAACACATCTTTGAGGAATTGCAAGCAAAAAAACCATCTAACGTTCACCTGTTGGGAAAAGTTTCGAATGTGGGTGATTATCTATTGCATGCAGACGCATTTGTGCTCACGTCGCTTTTTGAAGGGCTGCCGATCAGTTTACTCGAAGCGCTTTCTGCAGGCATTATTCCTATTTGCACCCCGGTTGGTGGTGTAAAAAATATTGTCTCAAAAGAAATCGGTTTTTTGAGCGATGATGTTAGCGCAGGTTCTTATTTGCACGCAATAAACGAATACCTGCAGGCAAAGCCGCAAGACCTGCAGCAATTGCGGGAAAATGGGAGAGCATTGTATCAAAAAGAATTCAGCATGCAACGCTGCGCTGCGCGATATGACGAATTATATCATGCTATCCATAACTAAATGAACGCTTATTTTTGCAAGCCCGTAAAATCTAATTCATGAAAATTGTTGTTGTTGGAACTGGATATGTAGGACTCGTGACCGGCGCGTGTTTGGCGGAAGTTGGAACGGAAGTGATCTGCGTGGATGTGAATGAGGAAAAGATCCGCGCATTGCAGTCAGGCGTCATGCCGATCTACGAGCCGGGTCTCGATGAAATCGTTGAACGCAATTTTAAGAAAGGAAGGCTTAGCTTCAGAACGAGCCTTGAAGAATCTATACTGGGCGCTGAAGTTGTTTTTATTGCTGTAGGCACGCCATCAGGAGAAGATGGCAGCGCAGATCTTCAATATGTATTAAATGTAGCCAGCGATATCGGAAAATATATGAACGGCTATCTCATCATTGTTACAAAAAGCACAGTGCCTGTAGGCACCGCTTCGAAGGTGAGGAAAGCGATCAGGGATGCTCTAAAAGAACGCAAGGCGAACATCGATTTTGACGTGGCCTCGAACCCCGAATTCCTGAAGGAAGGGGCGGCCGTTGACGATTTTTTGAAACCGGACCGAATTGTCATAGGCGCCGAAAGCGAAAAGGCAAAAAAATTATTGCGACAGTTGTACGATCCATTCGTGCTAAACGGCCACCCGATTTTATTCATGAGCATTCCTTCGGCTGAGATGACAAAATATGCCGCCAATGCTATGCTTGCAACAAAGATCTCGTTCATGAATGACATTGCTAATCTTTGCGAGCTTGTGGGTGCCAACGTAAACGAAGTACGCAACGGCATTGGGTCAGACCCGCGCATCGGGAACCGTTTCATTTATCCGGGCGTTGGTTACGGCGGGTCATGCTTTCCAAAAGATGTAAAGGCCCTGATCCGTACCGGGGAAGATTACAAGTATGAGCTCAGGATGTTGAAAGCGGTTGATGCGATCAACAACGATCAGAAAACAATTTTGTTTCGCAAGATCAGGAAGCATTTCAACGACGATCTGAAAAATAAAATTTTCTGCATTTGGGGCTTATCGTTTAAACCAAATACTGACGACATGCGGGAAGCGCCATCTATCGTTTTAGTAAATGCTTTGCATGAAGCCGGTGCACATTTGCAGGCTTATGATCCTGTTGCAATAAAAGAAGCTCAGCAAATTTTGAATGGGAAGGTCGAATTAAAGGAGGATGCTACCTCCGCTGCCGCAAATTCAGACGCTATTATTTTGGTTACAGAATGGCCGGAATTTCGTTTGCCAAACTGGGAAGTAATTTGTAAAAATATGACCGAGCCTGTCATCTTTGACGGCCGCAATATTTATCATAAAGAAGATATGGAAAAGCGTGGGTTTACTTACTATGGAATCGGTGTGGGAAAAAAATAAGCGACTTTAATTTGCATCTCGGTTTTCTTGAAAAGGTGTGCCTGATTCTTCATTTGGTCCGGTCCTGATCCATCACTCTGTTTCCCTCCTCATACTTTCATTACTGTTTTACTTGCTCATTTCGTGGTTGTATCTTTTGAACGTGCATTGCGAAATTAAATCGAGGAAACCAATACGGCTCACCAGACGCTGTTGAACGATGTTTCAAAAAGGTTAGAAAATAATTTTTTTACGTGTCCAATTCAACAAACCTCATTTGTTATAACAATAAATTCATTATAAAAATTAAAACTTAACAAAATGGAAGAGTATGCATTGATCATGAGACATGAAGACGGGAAGAAGATCGCTTCGCCGGAACAAATGGAAATTTGGATGAAACAAACAATGGATTGGATCGGTGGGATCGCAGCGCAAAACAAGTTTGTTGGCGGCACCGGGCTACTTTTCGATAACGCAAAAGTTGTAAGACCAAACAATCTTGTCACGAATGGTCCTTTTGGCGAGATAAAAGAAACGATTGGGGGCTTTATCACCGTAAAGGCAGATTCAATTGAAGAAGCCGTTGAGTTTGCAAAAGGTTGCCCGGTCTTACAGGGCGAAGGCAATAGCATGGAAGTGCGGCGAATTGCGCGAAATGACGGAGTTCATTAGAGATCCAAGGCTCCGTTCAATCAACTTTGTGCGGAGCTTTTGTTATCTTTTGATTGTTTGCTTTAGGAGATCAGATGGAAGAGCAACAATTAATACCACATTTGTTCAGGACCGAATACCGAAAAGTGGTTTCTGTCTTGTGCAAACGTTTTGGCTTTCCACAAATGGAAATTGCAGAGGATATCGCCAGTGATACTTTCGCCACCGCCGCTCAAACGTGGGCAATGAACGGACCTCCAAAAAATCCGACGGCGTGGCTCTACCATGTGGCTAAGAATAAAGCAAAAAATTATCTGCAGCGTGATTCGTTGTTTAAGAGTAAGGTCGCTACCGAAATAAAAAAATCGTCGCCCGGGTTTTTTGAGAATGAGATCGATCTTTCTGCGGCAAACATTTACGACAGCCAGCTGCAAATGATGTTCGCTATTTGTCATCCCGCGATTTCGGTTGAATCTCAAATCGGGTTATCGCTTCGTATTTTGTGTGGATTTGGAATAGAAGAAATTGCTGATGCTTTTCTTACGAACAAAGAAACGATCAACAAACGATTATTCAGGGCAAAGGAAAAACTGCGAGCTCAGAATATACCGATCGAAATTCCAGGCACAGCGGAGATCAACGAACGACTATCAGCGGTGCTCAGAACAATTTACTTGTTTTTCAGTGAGGGCTATTATTCGGTAAGCCAGGACCAAACGCTACGTAAGGAGCTCTGTTTTGAGGCGATACGTCTCGCCGAAATGCTTACAGAAAACGAGATCACGAATAAACCGGACGTAAATGCATTGCTCGCGCTGATGTACTTTCACGCTTCGCGATTCGAGGCGCGCATTGATAAAGACGGCGAAGTGGTTTTGTATGACGAGCAGGATAGCAATCTATGGAATGCAGCATTGATAAGCAAAGGTGCTTATTATCTCCACAGGGCAACAACAGGGACCCAACTTTCGAAATATCACATTGAGGCTGCGATCGCTTACTGGAACACACAAAAGACCGATTCAAAAGAAAAATGGGAGAATATTTTACAGTTGTACAACCGTTTGTTGCAGGTTGAATATTCACCGATCGCCGCGCTAAACCGAACGTTTGCACTTTCGAAAGCCAACAGCGTACACGAGGCCATCGTGGAAGCAGAGAAATTGAAGCTCACAGATAATCATTTTTACTTTATGCTTCTCGGAGAACTCTATACCGGTATTGATAATGAAAAGGCAAGAGACCATTTCGAAGCAGCTTTGTCATTAGCAAAAACAAATACGGACAGGCAAACGATCATGAAAA
>DASQJI010000398.1:0-7245 GCA_035631175.1 Parafilimonas sp. | reverse complement strand
CTTATCCAGGTCGAACACATCATTGTTTTTGCAAAACGTCCTGAACGACCACATGCCGGGCAGCATTCTCCGTATAGTGTGAATTTCGTTGTTGATTTTTCTTTGGTTACGAGCGGTGCCTTTCAATGCCACAAAGAACCTTACTTCCATAAAACTTGTTTTTGATTTGAATAAAGCGGTAAAATTATCCTGAACCGGTGCATGATTGTAATGATCGTGGATAGTTCAATACATGATTTAGATCAGGGAAATAGACAACAGACGTTAGTTTCAATTGGTCAGTGCGAACGGATCAAAGAAGTAAGCATTAAAGGATCGGATAGGATGCCGGCAGAGGAGCCAGCCGTTGGCTAACCAACGCTTCTATTTCCGGGATAATGCACAGTTCTGTTTCTCCATACGATTTATTTGCTGATTTTAAAATGGCAAGCTTTTCATTTGTCCAGTTCGCATCGGGAGATCCGCCGGCTTTTATTTTCCGTAAAGCATCTATTCCGATTGCTGAGACTGCAGCTAAATTTTTCGAATGCTCTTCAACAGCTTTTAGTTGAGATGAATATGCAAACAGCATTTTAACCTGTTCATGATTATTTTGCCACCGCACCAAAAAAGCCATGATAATAGCTTCTGAAGCGGCGTCTTTATTGACAAGGTATGATCTAACTGCGTTCCGGAACTGCCATTTTACTCTCGAATCCACAAACACGATATCCGAAACCTGCACCAGTGGCGCTGTTTGATATGAAACACTTTCGGGTTTCCCTAATTGTGCGAAGAGCTTTTTATAACCTCTTATCGGCGCCAACACGTCTGCAAGTGTTTTCACGGCATCAAAATGCTCATTAGAAATTCTGCGCAGTCCTCTTTCATAGTCGGCAATGTGCTGCAAACCCTGTTCATCGAGTTGCTCGCTTACTGCAAATAACCTGCGATACATGTCATCCGTATCGGTTACGGAAGCAGGAGACCATAATCGCTCTGCGACAGCTGCCGCTCTTGGCCAGATGCGCGTTTCGATATTTGTTTTGTCTGCGATCTCTGTCCATTCTGCTGCTTCACCACCTCTCACCTGCGATGAATTTGAATCGGGCAGTTCCGGATTTTTGTATTCGATATAAGCGGGCATGAACTGGTCCAGGTAAAAACCCTTCGAGATGAGGACAGGATTGCCATGTTCAAGAGCCTTTTTTGTGTACGCGGAATTTTGCCAGACCTGTACTGTGGCGTCCGGCGCAATATCTTTTGAAAACATTTCTTCCCAACCGATCATTTGTTTATGATTCTTTTTGACGATCTCCCGAACGCGGCTCACAAAATAAGCTTGTAATGCATGCGTGTTCTCAATATGATGTGCCTGCATGAAGGCAACAATGTCTGGATTATTTTTCCATACAACTCCATTGTTTTCATCAGCACCGATATGGATAAACGGCGACGGAAACAAACCCGACATTTCTGCAATAAACTTGTCGATGAATTGGTAAGTGCTTTCTTTCGACGGATCGAATGCAGGGAACGGAGCGGTGGTTACCAATTGCATGATCGTGCTCATATTCATTTGTTGCACATTGTGAAAGTCGACTGGAGGACCCGGCTCGTAGGGGCCTGGTGCACTGGCGAGTTCGGGATGGCCGGCGAACCAGCTTTTTGTGTGCCCCGGCATATCAAACTCAGGCACTATGATTATTCCCCTGTCTTCCGCGAATTCGATCAGATCTTTTATCTGCGCTTGCGTGTAATAATCGCCATTGGATCCTTTGTTTTGCAATTGCGGAAAAACTTTAGACTCGATTCGAAACCCTTCATTGTCTGTAAGGTGAAGGTGAAGCACGTTCATTTTGACCGTTGCCATCGCATCAATGTTCCGCCTGAGAACGTCGAGTGGCATAAAATGTCGCGAGACATCGATCATCAAACCGCGCCACGGGAAACGCGGAGCATCCTGGATAATCACACCGGGAAAATAAAATTCACCTGTATCGTTTTTTGCAAGAAGCTGCAAGATCGTTCCGAGGCCGTGTAATGCGCCGATACTTGTCGGAGCATTGAGAATAATTTTGTCACTGGTTACCGTGAGAGAATAAGATTCATCGACGCCTATAAAGGGAGCGGCGATCTTTGTTACATGTATTTGTAACGCCGAAGCAGCACTGTTGTCTTTTGAACTGATATACCTCCGTTTAAAATAGAGTCCCGACCGGCGGTTGAGCGCTTGGTACATTCTATTGACAGCTTTCACGACAATTGTATCGGCGCCTGGCTCATGAATAGCTACGCTGAAATCGTCTGTAAGGGTGAATGAACCTTGCTGAACCTGGATATTTTTTGGAACAGGGAGTAGATTCAATGATGATTCAATTTGAGATGAGGCTTTGGCAGCCGCGAATAAAGAGATAATTGCAAGTAATTTTTTTGCCAACATGATAACTGTTCTTTATAATGATTGATTGATTTTTTCGAACTCTTTTAAACCTTTTGCTGTACAAATCCCACGCAGGTAAGCGTCTATTGTATTTTGCATCAGCTGATCCGGAGTAAGCTTGTATTTTTTGAATTGACCCGTTCGGGTGATGGAGGAATATAATATGTTGATCACCAGCGGAATTATTTCCGGAGTGATGTCATTTCTGAAATACCCCTGTTTAACGCCGCTACGAATAAGATCCTCGAGGAAACTATAACCCTTTTTGAAAAATTTTTGCAATACAAGATCCTGCAGGCGTGGGTAATAATAATTGAGGTCATGATAGAAAATGTGATTGACGCCGAAATCAGCGTTGATTGCGCTATGCCACATTTGGAACAATGCGGCAACCGGATTTTTGTTTTGATCTTTCAATCCTTCGAACGCCTGCACTAATTCAGAGTAGTGCTTCAACAGGCAGTGTTTAAGCAGGTCCTCCTTGTTGCTGAAATATTTGTAAACTGTTTTAGTGGAGATGCCCATCGGGGCAATCAGATTCTGCACGCTCATCTTTCTGATACCGTGTTTTAAAAATTGCTGTAAGGCGGTCTCTGTGATCTGATCTTTCATGCGTGTTATGGAAAATATTTTTAATAAATAATTTTCCGCAAAGTTATGTGGAAAATATTACTGACAAAATATTTTCCACATAATTTACATGTAAATGTGCGGCCCACAGGGCAAAATCAAATGAAAAAATAGTAAGACAGGATGTTGCAGCTTATCCGACGTTAACGGTAGAACGCTTCTGACCGGCGCAAATATGATGCTCCGCCCGGCGTCTCCGGCGAGTACATGTTTCGGTGCACCGGGCATATACTTAATTTCCGAAAGACGTCAGTCACAAAAAGGAAGAAAAGGAATTAGAGGAAATATTTTGTTAGCTGTCAGGTCGCAAAACCAAATCGGGGTTATCAGAATAAATATTTTTCAAACCAGTCGCCTGCCACTTCACACACGATGTGTAATTTTCCGGGCTCTTCAAATGCGTGTGATGCGCTGTTGACAACAATAATGCTCTTTTTGCAATTAAGATTTTTAAATTCTTTCGTGTTCAGTTTAATGATCTCCGCGTCGAGGCCACCAACAATAAACAGCGTCGGGCATTCAACCTGCCATAAAACTGTGGGCTTCACCAGGTCGGGCCGTCCGCTCCGACAAACGACTGCCCGTATTTCATCCTTTAGTTCAACAGCCGCTGTTAAAGCTGCAGCCGCGCCGGTGCCAACACCGAGATACCCAACAGGCAGATCTTTCAAGCCCGGATACTGCGTTAACCATTTAGTGATATGCTTCAACCTTTCAGCCAACAAAGGGATTTTGAACCAGTTTTCAATCATGCTATCTTCTTTCGGTGTCAGCAAGTCAACAAGAAGGGCAACGATATTATTATCGCTGAGTGCTTGCGCGGCATGGTTGTTTTTTGCGCTGAAACGGCTACTTCCTGTGCCGTGAGAAATGATGACAACCGCTTCCGGCGATTGTGGCATATAAAGATGAGCATGAAGCGAAAGATTATTAAAAGGAATGGTGACTGGAATGTGGTCTTCTGTTTCCTGCCGGAATTTTGCAGCGATATCATTTAAAACTGTCGGTTGCATAAAAATGAATTATACAACAAAATAAGGCCAGGTGATAAGTAATTAAAATGAGAGCCATCAGAAACGGAGATGATGATCCTCATGTTTTTTGCTCGTAAAATTGGGAGGAATTAACACAGGCAAGAGAATTAAAAACTGCATTGATTATGTAGTTTTGAAGAATGCGATTTTCAGTTTTTAGGTTTGTGCCGACCATTTCGTCGGGCGCACTAAATTGAAGGAATATAAACGAACAATAATTTCCGGCTTATGAGTATCATATTGCAAGCCAAACGACTGAACAAATATTTTTACGAGCCGGAAAAATTCCACGTGTTGCAGAACGTGTCGATATCTGTACATCGTGGCGAGTTCGTTGCGCTTGTTGGTAAATCGGGAAGCGGAAAGTCAACTTTGCTTTATTTACTCAGTACACTCGATACGGAATACGAGGGGAACATCACTATATGCGATACGGTGGTAACCGGTGAAACACAAAACGCGCTTGCGAGGTTCAGAAATGAACACATAGGATTCGTTTTCCAATTCCATTTCTTGTTGCCTGAATTTACCGCGCTCGAAAACGTCACAATTCCGGCGCGCAAACTTGGAAAATACAGTTATGATCAAATACGCACCAACGCCATGGATATGCTAAAAATGATGGATATGGAACCGTTTGCAGATAAGCTTTCCGGCAAGTTGTCTGGTGGTCAGCAGCAACGGGTGGCGATAGCAAGGGCGCTGATAAACGAACCATCTATCATCATGGCGGATGAGCCAACTGGCAATTTGGATAGCAGCAATTCTAAAATCGTGTTTGATATTTTGCAAAACATTTCACGAACGAAAAACAAAACTATCATCGCGGTAACGCACGATATTGATTTCGCAAATCGCGCCGACCGCATTATGGAAATTGCTGACGGAAAAATTGTGGGCGAAGTGGCTTAACCGTTTCTGCCCTGCCGGCGTTCAGAAGGTGGTACCCTTTCCACCTTTTTAGATCGCCAAGAATTTACAGCGATGTTTGCGATGGCTTCGTTGATGTTCATCTCTTTCATTTTTTTCGTAATGAAAGATCTCATTTCATCCAGCGACATTTCAAGAGTCACAAAATGACGTCCTGGTAGCAATATTTGCAATACTCACCATTTTTTGAACCCATGTTTTTCGGTGCCGAGCGATTCGTCGTTTTTTATTCCCTGATGGGTTTTTATCCTCTTACTTCCTCAAGTTTTTCCTTGTGTTTCTGAAGCTGGCGCTTCAGGTCTTCAATTAGTTTGTCGAAGGCAGCTTCAAAACTTTGTTCGGTTTCTTCCGCAAACAACGACGTGCCGGGGACGCCTAGTTTAATTCCGATATGGCAATTTTTTTGGTCATCATTATTTTCTTTTCGCAGGAGAACTTCGCACATCACTGTGCTTCCATACTTTCTTAGTAAGCTTGACAGTTTTGTGTCGATCGTACTGATCGTTTCTTGTGACACGCGCACGTGCGGTGATTCGATTGTGATGTTCATGTATGTACTTTTTACACTACTAAGATATCTGAGGCTGAGGTGGTTATTTGTAATCAGAATCACTTGGTTTTATGATGGTTGTCACCATGTGTGACTCATTATTTTATGCGTCAATAAATGCCTTGTGTGATCGATCACACTACACATAATTTATTTTGTTTTGCGGTGTTATTTGTATTACATTTATAGGATTATAGTGGATTGGCAAGTAATGTGATCCCCGTAGGTCGAATAAGTAACTGATCGCCCAAGCCTGGCAAAATAATTTGTAAATAGTTTTCAAAATCCTCGTATCATGAACAGCTACATGACGCAATCGCATTCTATATACCCGGGAGAGTTCGTACCGGTTCTGGACGAAGAAGAAATAAGAACGCATCTGAAATTTTCGGGGAATGACTATTTCATTTTGCCAAGTGTAAAAGTGAATGATCTTACCGATACATATACAGTGGATATTGTTGCGCCGGGAATCGACAGAGAAGAACTGGTAGTATATGGCGACGACAATGCGCTTTTAGTAGGTACATCCGAAGAACGGGATTTCACTTATGGCCGTAAAGGTTTTCATTGCCACGTAACTTTGCCCTCTGACGCGGATACAGAACTTGCGATTGCGGAATTGAAAAGCGGCGTGTTGCATTTTTATGTTCCGAAAGCAAAGCAATTCTCGAAACACCCTTGCACGCGGATAATTGTTTATTAATGTTTTTGTTTCTAACTGCTGATGTTTTCTTAGTTGTTTCAGTCAAAAAAAAGCCCCGCCGTACTCAGCAGGGCAATGATAAACAGTCGCAACTGTTTATTTGACCGCTATCGTCTTAGCGGCTACTTTCGCACCTTCTTTTTTTGGCAGCATTAATTCTAATACGCCATTTTCATACTTCGCCTCTATCTTATCTTTCATAACGTCGTCAGGCAGGGTGAATGAACGCCTGAAAGATGAGTAATTGTATTCCCTCCGGTTATACTTTTCATCTTCCATTTCTTCTTCTTTCTCTGCGCTTATAAGGAGCATTCCTTCTTCAACGTCGATTTTGAGATCCTCCTTTTTCATACCGGGAACAGCAAGTGAGATCTTGAAGTTCTTTTCGTTTTCTACGATGTTCACAGCCGGTATTGAAAGAGATTTTTCAAAACCACCGTCAAACCATTCATTCCAGGGATTGAAAAAATTGGTTACGAAAGACGGAAGCAAGTCGGTTCTTTTGATCAACGTGTTTGCAGGCATAAGAACTATTGTTTTGTTGTGAAAGATCCTGGTACAAAGGTATTTTCCAACCGGCTTTTTTCCTATGATCTGTGTCATGTCTATAATACAATTGAAGAGTAAAATGATGAGCAACTTGTTGATGCAAAAAACTTTTTTTCAGGCGGTGCATCAGTATACTCGTGCCAGTTGAATTACTACAGTCGTTTGAATTTTGAGTTTGTTTGATCTTATGACATTTATCATCCGCGGACGTGCGCAGACAATTTAAGTTTGCAACTGTATGCATGAAATATCGATTTGCGAAAGCTTATTTAGTGGCATTGAAGCGGAAGTTGATAAAAGCGACTTTGAAAAAATCAGGGAGATCCATTTAAAGGTCGGCGTATTGTCATGTATAGAACCGGAAATATTGATGAATGTTTTTAGTATTATGATCGCTGACACACCTTTTCAAAATGCTGAGTTA
>DASQJI010000397.1:0-6664 GCA_035631175.1 Parafilimonas sp. | reverse complement strand
GTTTGAAAATAGAAATTGAAACGAGAAACGTGGAAGAGGTGCGAAAGGTTTGTGCTGGGGGGCGTGGAAAAGTATTCCGGATCATGCTCGACAATTTCACACCCGAACAGATCGCCGAAGCTTTGAATTTGATCAACGACGATTTTGAGACGGAAGCAAGTGGCGGCATAAATCTTGAAAATATCCGGCGGTATGCAGCCACCGGCGTGGATTACATTAGCGTTGGAGGTTTGATTCACCAGGCGCAAAGCATTGATTTAAGTTTGAAAGCGGTGATAATTTAAAATACGTCTATGGGGAAAAAACAAAAAGCCGACAGCCGCGGTTTTGTGTACAGCACTGATCCGAATTTTTCATTTGAACATGATAATGAACAGCAGCAAACGTTGAAGCCATTGGAGCAAAGATTGAAGATCAGGTTAAACACCAAGCTTCCCGCAGGAAAAGCCGTCACGCTGATTGACGGATTTATGGGAACCGTTGAAGACCTGGAAAAACTTACTAAGGAGCTGAAAAATTTTTGTGGCACGGGTGGCAGCGCGAAAGATAATGAGATCATCATCCAGGGCGATCAGCGTGACAAGGTTTTGCAATGGTTGTTCAAGAATGGATATAAGCAAGCCAGAAAGATCTGACTGCACGGCGACTTGAGAAATGACAACGACGCCGGCTACTGCTTTTTACAGTACATTACCATAACAGGATAATATCAGAAATTTTCAAAATTTTTTCGTTTACCTTTTAAAAAATCCAAACTGCAGTTCCCCGTAGCAATTCACTTTGGGCAGGTATCGATCTTGCTGCACACGATCACCGAAATTGCAGCCCTTTTCATCGGCTTCCGGTACTATATTCACCTTCGGAAAAAGCAAGGCGACGCGATTACCCCTGAGAAGCGCACATGGATAGTTATCGGGGCGGTGTTTGGAGCTTTCTTTGGCAGTAGGCTCATAGGCGGACTTGAAGATCCCGTTTCAATGTTGCACTCAAGAAATATTTTTTGGCATTTTTATTCGAATAAGACAGTAGTTGGAGGTTTTCTTGGCGGACTAGCAGGCGTTGAGATCATTAAATATTTCATGAAAGAAAAGAAGTCATCAGGAGACCTTTTCACCTACCCGATGATACTTGCATTGATCATTGGCCGCATCGGTTGCTTTAGTATGGGTGTGTATGAAGACACTTACGGTGTGTCTAGTTCACTGCCCTGGGCTTTGGATTTAGGCGACGGAATTTCGCGCCACCCGGTTTGCCTGTATGAAATTCTTTTCCTCGCGTTGCTTTGGATCGGCCTCGTGCGCCTGGAAAATTATTATGCATTGATCAGCGGGGCACGGTTTAAAATTTTCATGATCACTTATTGTATGTTTCGCTTTCTGCTCGATTTTATCAAACCACATTATACATTTGGGATTGGTTTATCAACAATACAACTAACCTGCGCTGCAGGACTGATCTATTATTATCGTTACATCATTCATCCAAAGAAATTAATTGACCGAACTAGAAACGCAAACTCAAGCGCTGCCCATGAAGAAACTGCGATGCCCAAATCGGTATATTGAAACTAAATTTCTTGATCCTGCGCTTCTATAAAAGTATTGGAGATATTATGCCTGAACGTCCATACACATATTACGATTTTACGATCAGCCTTTGCCCGGCTTGCCTGAAACGTGTCGATGCAAAAATTGTTTTCGAAAAAAACAATGTGTTCATGCTGAAGAACTGCCGCGAACACGGTTTCAGCAAGACGCTGATCGCAACCGATGTTGAATATTATAAGAACATCCGGAATTACAACAAGCCTTCCGAGATGCCTCTTAAATTCAACACTAAAACTCATTATGGCTGCCCTTATGATTGCGGCCTGTGCACAGATCATGAACAACACAGTTGTTTGACCATCGTCGAAATAACAGACCGTTGTAATCTTACCTGCACCACCTGCTATGCGATGAGCTCACCGCATTACGGAAGGCACCGAACGGTTGAGGAAGTTGAACGCATGCTTGATATCGTTGTTGCTAATGAAGGCGAGCCAGACGTTCTTCAGATAAGCGGCGGTGAACCGACGATTCACCCTGACTTTTTTGAGATACTGGATATCGCGAAGTCAAAACCCATCCGTCATTTGATGGTCAACACAAACGGCATTCGCATTGCAAGAGATAAAGCATTTGCGGAGCGCCTTGCCTCGTACATGCCTGACTTTGAAATTTACCTTCAGTTTGATTCTTTTAAACCGGAAGCTTTGGAATCGTTGCGCGGAAAAGATCTTACGGAGGTACGAATGCAGGCCTTAGAAAATTTGAACGAATTCAACCTTTCAACTACACTAGTGGTAACATTACAAAAAGGAGTGAATGATGATGAGGTCGGTAAGATCATCGAATTCGCATTGAAGCAGCGATGCGTGAGAGGCGTAACATTTCAACCCACTCAAATCGCGGGCCGGCTCGATAATTTTGATCCTGCCGCTGATCGCATCACGCTGACAGATGTGCGACAAAAGATCCTCGATCAAACAAACATATTTCAACCAAACGACGTCATCCCTGTTCCATGCAACCCGGATGCCCTTGCTATGGGTTATGCTTTGAAACTTGCAGGCCAGGTTTTTCCCCTCACGCGCTACATCGATCCGGCGCATTTGCTCGATAACAGCCGCAACACAATTGTTTATGAGCAGGACGAACAACTACACCAGCATATGCTGAAAATTTTTAGTACCGGCATTTCGGTTGACCGGGTGGAGAACAATTTTAAAGAACTGCTTTGCTGCCTGCCGCAAATACATGCACCCGGGTTGAATTATGAAAACTTGTTTCGTATCGTTATCATGCGTTTTATCGACGCCTATGATTTTGACGTAAGGGCAATTAAAAAAAGCTGTGTGCACATAGTACATAAAGATGGGCGCATTATTCCTTTCGAAACAATGAATATGTTCTACAGGGACGAAAAGGAAAAATATGTGAACGAATTGAAGGAAGATATTGAAATTGCATTCACATGAAACGAAAATTAACTATTGCAGGGTTTGCGCTTCTTGGCTCATTCGTGCTCTCTGTTCTCGCGAATGAGGCAAAGTTCGATTATGACCTGATGACTGTTTTTGGTCTCATCAATTTTTTACTGGCTTGCCTTGGCATTTTTATCGGGCTGATTATGCTCTTGTCGAGGAACAGAAAAAATGGTCTGGATCTACTCGCCGCTTCCGGCATCGTGTTGCTTATTGGCGTTGGCGTTTGTTCTGCATTTCCGATGAACATGCGGATGATGTAACAGCAGAGCCTCATCCCTTAAGCACGGAACGAATTGAAATAAGGCTGACTTTGTATTTGTTTAGAGCTTCGCACCGTCATTTCGACGTGAGGAGAAATCTCTTCGCCGCCGATCCGCGAGTGGATATAACTTTTGCTAAGATTTAAAACGGAGTTGCGGTTCTACTACCACTCCGCCCTTGCGGTTGGACTAACATTTAACTCAGTAAAATCTTTAGCGAGAAATTTATAGTAGCCAGTGATCGCGATCATCGCCGCGTTGTCAGTGCAGTATTCAAAAGGTGGAATGAAGGTTTGCCAATTATGCCTGTCCCCGTATTCTTTCAACGCATTTCTTAAACCACTGTTTGCACTCACACCACCTGCGATACATACCTGGCGAATGCCCGTTTGTTCAACCGCCTTCTTCAGTTTCTTCATTAAGATATTGATGATCGTATACTGCACACACGCACATAGATCATCCACATTTTTTGAAATGAAGTCCTTATCCTTTTGAATAGCATCCTGCAAAAAATAGAGGACAGATGTTTTTAGCCCGCTGAACGAAAAATCTAAACCAGGGACCTGTGGCTCCGCGAATTTGAAAGCTTTAGGGTTTCCGTTTCGTGCATGCTTATCAACCAATGGTCCGCCGGGATATGGCAACCCGATCATTTTCGCTGTTTTGTCAAAGGCTTCACCCGCCGCATCGTCAATTGTTTCACCGATCACCTCGAGTTCGAGCGGTGCATGAGCAACAACAATCTGCGTATGACCTCCGCTCACCGTCAAACATAAAAAAGGAAAAGAAGGTTTTGGCTCGCTGATGAGATTCGCCAATACGTGCGCCTGCATATGATGTACCGCAATCAATGGAATATTTAAAGCCAGCGAAAGAGACTTTGCAAACTGCGCGCCTACCAATAAGCTGCCGATCAACCCGGGCGCCTGCGTGAAGGCAATCGCGTTAAGAGATGACAGTTGACAGTTGGCAGTTGAGAGAGCCGCATCGACGACGGGAACAATATTTTGTATGTGTGCACGGCTTGCCAATTCGGGAACGACACCGCCATACTGTTCGTGCACTGTTTGATTAGCGATAATGTTTGAAAGAATCTTTCCGTCGCGACAGACGGATGCTGCTGTTTCATCGCACGACGATTCAATGGCAAGAATGAGCCCCTGGCCCCTCCGCCCCTTAAAGGGGGAACCGTAATCCTCGTGATTTTGCAAGTTGCTCTCGATCACTCAGCAAAAATAATCGAGCCTGGAAATATGCAGCAACTTAAATGCTCCCTTTAGGGCTGGGGCATCGGGTTCTTACTTACTCCTTATTGCTTCAACGGGATTCATGCGTGCAGCGATGGATGCGGGAATAATGCCGGAAAGAATACCGAGTATAACGCAAATTGAGAAAGCAAGAGAAATGATCTTGCCGGAAATAACGATCGCAAAAGGAAGTACAGCACTCAAAATAGCGGCGAGTCCCCAAACCATCAACAGGCCGATAAATCCACCGATGATACAGAGAAACGCACTCTCTAAAAGAAATTCCAAAAGTATCGTCCTGCTTTTTGCCCCGATCGCTTTTTTCAGGCCGATCTGGCTGGTGCGTTCCCGAACAGTGACGAACATGATATTTGCAACGCCGAAAGCGCCCACTATCAAACTTAAACCGGCGATCGCCCAACCGCCGACATTTACAGTCCCAAAAAATCCGCTTACAGCTTCAGTCATGAAGTTCACATCATTCAAAGCGAAATTATCTTCTTCTTTCGGACTAAGTCTCCGCACCTGGCGCATCACGCCTTTCAGTTCATCACTCAGTGCTCCTGAAGGAATACCCGGTCGACCCTTCACCATGATGAACGGATCACTGTTGAAGTCAAGCACATTATATATGCCGGCATAAAAATAATAGGTGAGGATCAACGCATGGTCGTAATCGAAACCCGGCCCGAAGCTTTGCCCCTGCTTTTGTATCACACCGACGACCACCGCGCGATGACCATCGAAACTAATCGTTTTGCCAATTGCTCTGTCCGCAGTACCAAACAATTCCTCCGCATTGTTGTAACCAATGATGGCTACCGGGTTGCCTCGTTGAAATTCCGCTTCGGTGAAATATCTGCCGTAGCCCATGTCTACGGTTTGAATCCTGTTGTACTCATTGCTCACACCAAACACGGCGACATTCTGTAATTCGGAATTTTCATATTCAAGCGTAGTGCCTCTTGAAGTAAAGAATGCGACATTCTCGGCAAGGGAGGTTCTTTCTTTAATGTACTTTACATCGTCATACTTCGGCATAGGCCTGTTCACAAACCTCCACCACGGATAGTCTCCGTTATCGCCTGCACCATATTCCCATTTGTCAATGTAGATGGTGTTGGTGCCGAGGGCGGCGATATCGCTTTGAATTTTGTATTCAAGACTGTTTACTGTTGCAAGCACGCTGATAATGCAAAAGATACCAAATGCAACGCCGGTGAGCGAAAGCGCACTCCGAAGTTTGTTGTTCTTCAGCTCGCCGACTGACATCTTAAAACTGTTCCATAATATGTTGAGCAACCTCAGCATGTGCCAAAATTAAAGAACTGTGATTACAGTGCGATGTTTTTTAGATAAACGGAACCGGGCTTTCCGTACGACTTTAACCGTTAAACCTGCGACTGAGAGCAAAACTTTTTAAATTCGAGTCTGGCATTTGTGCTATAATTTTGCGACGGATTTTTTAATACTAATCTTGCTTATATATGACGTGGAAACAAGCCTTCACTTCTTCGGTGGGACAAAAGATCACGATGGCTGCAAGCGGGATTTTTCTCGTTTTATTTTTGATCGTGCACGTTTCTGTAAACGCCCTCATCTGGGCAAACGATGACGGAGATATGTTTAATCGTGCCGCGAATTTTTTAGGCGCAAATGTTGTTCCGCGCATCATTGAAGTTGGGTTATTTGTTTTCTTCCTGCTGCATATTGTGCAAGGACTTATACTCGAAGCGGAAAATCGCAGCAAACGTGGAGTTGCTTATGCGGTCAATTATGGAAACAGGGGTAGCAAATGGTATAGCCGAAGCATGGGTTTGTTGGGCACGCTGGTATTGTTGTTCCTGATCCTGCACCTTGCCGATTTTTGGATACCATCTCGTTTCCTTGCTATGCCTGAGGCTACTTTAAAAGACGATGGCAAACACGTTCACAATTTATATGTGCTGATGCAGGCAAGATTTCAACTTTTATGGGTTGTGATCGTGTATATTTTGGGTTGTATCGCACTCGCCTATCATCTTGCTCACGGATTTCAGAGTGCATTCAAAACGCTCGGTGTTCACAATAAAAGATATATCAGCATGCTCATCTGGCTCGGTTATGCTTTTGCCATTCTCGTGCCT